>JAFPZI010000145.1 GCA_017417365.1 Synergistaceae bacterium | reverse complement strand
GCACAGAGAAAGGCTGGCATAGCAGCTATCAAGTACATTACTGGTACACCGACTGCTCCGGCCAAGAAGGCAACTGCGACAATCACGGCCACGAACGGTGCGGGCAGTACGTCGATGAAGTTCAACATGATTATTGACGCGGCCGCCCCGACGATTACTCAGAAGAAGACCGGCACGACTACAGACGCAGACCTCACAGCAAAAACGAAGACCGGCGTTCAGTCAATGGCGGGAACAGGAGCAACCGATGCAAACGCGTCCAAGAAAGTAGGACAGTCCTATGACGTAACTCTGACAGCCACACCCGGACCGATCAAGTGGAAGGCCTCCAAACTTCCTAGCGGAGTAAAGCTCACGGCCAGCGGAGACACTCAGGCACGCCTCAAGGGTACAATCACTAAGGAACAGGCCCCGACTTCTTGGGACATCACGGCGACCAACACACAGACCGGCAAATCCACATCACTTACGGCACAGCTGGCGGTGTACGCCTCCCCCGACATCACGACAAAGAGTCTGAGTGCGGCTACGGCGGGCAAACACTACACCGGCAAGGTCGCTCTGAAGGGTACGGATGCATCTTTCTCGGCGGCTACGGTGAAGGTCTCTGGTGCTAGTGGGACAGCTGCGAACATGTACAAGACTAAGTACAATCTTACGGAGAGCAACAAGACAATCGGCTACCTTCAGTTCATCTCCGACGACAAGGGAAAATACTTCATCTCGGCAGATTTCGAGAGGCTCCCGTCGACCGGTGCTCTTGACGTTACTCTTACGGCAACAAACCCCGCAGGCATAACGGTAACTAAGTCCCTAAGCCTCGACATCAAGGGAGTAGCTCCTAAGTTCACCACGAGCAAGCTCTACGACAAAACACCTTTTGTGTTCGACAAGCCCTATACCAAAGGTGTCTCAATCGATGTTACAGGGACAAAGCCCATAAGCTACATAGCCTACATAGCCTCGAAGGACGTGAAGAAGTTCGGTCTCGGCACTGAGGAGAAGTGGATAAAGTTCACCGACAAGACAGCAGAGGCAACAACAGGCTTCAAGCTTGAGTCCAAAGATGCTGACGGCGGAATGACTATACTTCTCAACGTACCTACGAAGAGCCTCCTGACGCTTAAGGGACTTCCCATCACTGTGGAGGCAATCAACCCAGCAGCTGACGGAAAGTGGACTAAGAAGGCCTATAAGGTCGACGTTACTGGCAGCGGAGTCGATTGGAAGTACGTCAAGGCAGCAGCCCCGGCCGCAGTGGCCACAGGAACAGCTAAAGCACTGTCGGCGGACGTCAAGAACATCGATATTGACGCTATAGCCGGAGTCGAGAACACAGAGTTTGCCATCTTCACCATGAGCGGAGACAAGCCTTGGGTCGTAACCACAAAGCCGACTTCAGGAGACACTGAGAATGGCATCAACGGAATATTAGTGAAGGGCACCGGCTCAACCGTAACGATTTACGGAACACCGACGGCCGGCAAGGAGACCAAGAGCAAAATCTCCCTGACCATCACAAACCCGAGCACAAAGAGCAAGAGGGCTGTTACCGTAACGATTTTGGCAGCACTGCCCCCGACACTCTCCAGCAAGGACGTTAATGATATTCCATGCGTAGTGTTCTCTAAGGACTTCGAGCTGGGTAAGAAGGTCAGCGTGAAAATGTCCGCGAAGGGCTCAAAGACCATCAGGTACGGAATCGCTACGGGTAATAACCCGATTAGCGGCGGTGTACCGACCGGAGTAACCACTGCGGCGACCCTCAAGAGCGTAATGGGCTTGAGCTTCGATTTCGCGAAGGGCACAATCACAGGCACACCGTTAATGACGACGAGTTCCAGCAAGGTTTTCGCACCGATGATCATCAACGTATCTGCCAGCAACAAGGGCGGAACGTCAGGGATCGGCAAGATCTATCTCGGCGTCAAGGGCGCAAAGTTCAAGGTTACCACCAAGACCTTCACTGTCAGCAACGCAGCGGCATCGACTACCAAGCTTTCTACGGACCTGACGAGCGGTGCTAGCAACGTTACTTGGGACCTTGCGGAGGGTGCATCACATCCTACCGGCGTAACTCTGAACCCCACAGGCACAATCACCGTAGCTGCCAACACACCCGCGAACAAGGGCGCAACTGTGAAGTTGGTTGCGAACAACGTCGGGACTATGGCAAAAGGCTCCGTGAAGGTGGTAATCACTGACCCTGAACCAACAATCAATGTGCCGACAATCAGCGCAATCACTGCCTCGTCTACGGACAAGGTAGAGCAGGACGTCGCTTTGACCCTCACCACAGGAAGTCCGACGGGAGACACTAAGATTAAGTGGACACTCTCCGAGAAGCCTTCTGACAGCAAGATTAAGATGAAGCTCAAGGCTGACGACAAGGAAGGCAGCAAAGCAACCCTGACGATAACCGTACCGAAGGGCTGGAAGGCCTCATCAGGGACTAGCGCAACAGTTACGGCAAAAGTTAAGGCTGTGAACTCACTCTCGAAAGCTGAGGATGAAAAGACTATTTCCGTAACCATCAGGAACCCCGGCACGACCGGCAACGGTGCACTTCCCGACGACGAGGGAGCACTCCCGGACGATGAGGAAGCCTCCGACGAGCCCGAACAGCCCGCAGAGACCGAGACAGAGTCCGAAGAGCCGGAGTCAGAGTCCGAAGGCGAGGTAACAATAGGCGAGGCCCGTACAGCAGAGAGCCTCACAGCAGGACAGAGGGCACTTATCGAGAAGGAAGGCTACATCATTGCGGCAATCCTTCCAGAGGTCAAGGCAACAGTCAGCGGACAATATGACTTCGACGTTGAGCTTGACGAGGCAGCTCCAGAGGGCGCAAAACTCATCTGGCTCGCGTTCCCGAAGGATTCCGAACCGTCAGAGGACGACGAGATAGCCGACTTCTACGACGAGGCCGGAGCACCCATTGAGGAAGTTCCTGCAGGCAGAAAGATAGTAGTGTCCCCGTGGCTCACTGAGGGCGTAACCTATGCACCAGTGATTGTCGTCAAGGGCGGCACAGCATCAGGAGCGGGCGAGTCTCTTGACGGTGCCGGAGAGGGAGATACCGTAACCCTTGAGGCACTCGAAGAGGCAGCGGGCAAGTAAGCAGTTCAACTTTTACCCTGTGGGAGAAATCCTGCGGGGTAATTTTTTTGCCGGCAGCTTGACATTTCTGAAGGTGTGTGTAATTATTTCACAGTTAGAAATTTTCACGAATGGAGTATTTGTTCACGGTGCATAATCGTAATCTCACATCAGCAAACTATTTCGGCTTTATGTACAACTTCTGGCACTATTACCAGAGGCCGAATTGTCATGCTGACGTGAAGAAAAGCTAACCCGCACAACAATACACACAGAATACTGAAGGCACCTTCCGAATCAGCAGATGGTTCGGAGGGTGCTTTGTTTATGGGAGGAAAGAAGCAATGCCCGCAAATGTAAGAGTCAATGCCGGATACAGCATCAAGATTCGCAGAGGATTAGTGGAACGTTTAGGCCTAGAGATTCTCAGGCTCAGCGACGAGGAGTACCACGAGATTGCGTTAATCACCGACGAAAAGGTCTCGGGCCTCTACCTGCAAAGAGTGATAATGAACGTTCAGGAGTGCCCCAAACCCGAAGGTACGAGGCTGCGGATCTGCGAATTGCTGATAGACTCCCACGAGGCCTCGAAGAATTTCGGGACAATTGCCAAACTCCTCGAGGACATGGCCGGTCTTGGCCTCTCGAAGAAGTGTATTGTTGTGGCTCTCGGCGGGGGTGTCGTGTGCGACTCTGCGGGGTTCGCTGCCGGGGTGTACATGAACGGCGTTAGGCTCGTGCTAGTTCCCACGACGCTCGCAGCAATGGTGAAGGCTTCTGCGGGAGGGTATATGCGGGTGAATCTCAATGCCGGCGAAAATCTTGCGGGAATGTCCTATACCCCTTCGCTTGTTCTGTGTGATACTGACTGCCTCAAGACCCTTCCGCCTGATGAGTACAGGAGCGGGCTTGCTGAGGCACTGAAGACGGCAATAGTGAGCGGGGGCGAGATGTTCAGGATGTTCGAGCGGGGTGTGATGCCGGAGAACGCGGAGAGAATCATTGAGGAGTGTATCAAGTTCCGTGCGGAGATTGCCGGGGATGAGTCGAGGTTACGGGGGCTGAAGCTAGGGTGCGTTGTCGGGAGCGCGATCGGTGCACTGAGCGGCTACGAGATTCAGCACGGCCTAGCTACGGCTCAGGGTATCGGGATAACTTCACGTGCTGCTGTGCATATGGGTTGGTGCAGTGAGGAGACTGCGGAGAGGATTCTTTATGCTCTGGACAAGAATAACCTTCCTAGTGTGTGCGCGAAGTACAGGGCCTCAGAGATTGCCAGGACAGCGAAAAAATCTTGGGGCGGGGTCATAGATATGGTAGTGCCGTGCGAGATTGGCCGTTGCGAAGTAAAACAGGTAAAAGCTGAAGAATTAGAGCACATTATTTCTCTGGGTATGAGCCGCTGAAATCCTGTATAATACTCACATCAACTTTTCAACTTTTTCAGGAGGTGCTTGAATATGGAAGTTCGGTTTGTTCAGCGCGGTACAGAAATCGACGACAAACTCAGGGACTACATGGAGAAGAAGATCTCCAAGCTCGAGAAGTTTTTCCGCAAGATACTGAACTGCCAGATAGTCGTAACGCATCACAAGGGCAGCTACAACGTCGAGACCACAGCCAACGCCAACGGAGTAATCTTGAGGGCGGAGGAAGATTCGCTTGATGTTCGTACGGCGTTCGACCAGTCGCTGAAGAATCTTGAGCGGAGGATCAAGAAGTATAACTCCTACCTTAAGGACAGGGCGCAATTGGGAACTGGTGAGGCATTCTCATTCAGCATTGAGGAGAGTGCGGAGCCAGCTGGAGAAGCTCCTGTTATCGGCAAGGTGAAGAAGATACAGATTCACCCTATGGACACGTCTGAAGCAATTATGCAGATGGAGTTAGTAGGTCATGCGTTCTTCATGTTCCAGAATGCGGAGACGGGAGATATTAACGTGGTCTACAAGCGCGGTGAAGACAGTTACGGGCTGCTTGAGCCTGTGAAGTAGTGAAGTGAAGTGAAGTGAAGTAAACAGTGTCCCTCTGGTCTGGATTTGGCCGGAGGGACATTTTTTGTGGGCATAGTGCGTATTTATTCGCTTGCGGTATATTCCCCCTATACCCCCCACCCCATCCGCAGAAATACCGAATATGACGCGTCCTACGTACTCAGCGATTCTGAAGTCCTCCTCAGTGTTGATGTC
>JAFPZI010000144.1 GCA_017417365.1 Synergistaceae bacterium | reverse complement strand
TTCTGCCCGCATTAGGCACTTTGCCGCTCCGTGAAATCACCTCGGGGCATATCCTGCAACTTTGCCGGAGCATTGAGGCTACTGGCCACGATGAAACCGCTAAACGCGTCAAAACCGTCATCGGCCAAATATACCGTTACGCCATAGCCGCAGGTTACACCGACACTGACCCAACAGCCGCACTTCTCGGTGCTCTCCGCCCACGCAACAACCAGCACTACCCTACCATCACCAACCCCGCAGATATCGCAATCCTTATGCGCGCAATCAAGGCCTACCCCTATACGGTCATGCGGTGCGCAATGCTCTTCTCCGTCTACACTGCGGCTCGTCCCGGAGAAATCCGTTCTGCGGAGTGGTCGGAAATTCACGACAACGTGTGGGACATCCCCGCAGGCAAGATGAAGATGAAGCGTCGACACATAGTCCCCCTCTCCTCACAAGTGAAGGCTGTGCTTGAAGAACTCAGGCCAATAACTGATCAAGGCCGCTGGCTGTTCCCAACACCCCGCAACAACGGACGCTGTATGTCGGAGAATGGCGTCCGGGTAGCCCTCCGCACAATTGGCTTCTCTAGGGAGCAGATTACCCCTCACGGCTTCCGCGCTATGTTCTCCACAATCGCCAATGAACACGGCATCAACCGCGACGTTATCGAGCGTCAACTCGCACACGCCGAGAGCAATTCTGTACGAGGAGCCTACAACCACGCCGAATACATGCCCGAGAGAATACGTGTCATGCAGTGGTGGGCGGACTATTTGGACGGGCTGACAGAATAAAAGCGGCCCCCTCATCAGTAGAGACCGCTTCAAGCGAAAACGCAGTACACAAGGAGATTGCGTACTACACTATTACTATTATTTGACGTTGGGCCTCACGTAAGGCCTCACGGAGAATTTTATCATCAAACCCGAAAGTTTTATACCCTTCCTTCAGCACCGAGTAATAATGCTCGCTGGGCAATGGGTTAACCCCCCTGTCCTGCGCGGCCTCCTTACTCATAACGTAGACCATCGCGGAGAGTTCCCCCAAGTCCTGACCCTCAAGCGAAGTTACCCCAAGCGTCAGATTCTCCTTGACGTAAAAGCGCGGGTACCCTTCGTAACGGTCAAGATTTTTCTCGTCCTGCCCCGAAATCTTCCAGACCAGCACAGGCACTGAATGCCCCTTGCACTTCTTGATAGTCGCGAACTGCCGGAACAACAGCCGCCATCCCTTCAGCAATCCCCTGCCCACAATCACTGCCTCAGGTGTCCTCACCCTCATTTGCTCAACCGATAAGTTACTGCCATACGCGAGATAATATTTCTCAGGCATTCTCAGCCGCTCCCTTCCCGTTATTGCCCTCGCCGATAACATGCATTTCTGCCCCCTCGAAGTCCTCAAAGTCTAGTAGAATCTCCGTGTTGTTCCACGCGTCCCACGCCCGCCTGTGAGCCTCCTTCTCAGTTGGGGCCTCAACGGAGACCACCTTCCGGTAAATCTCCGTTACTGCTACCCTGTAAACCCTCATTAATGCCTCCAAGCGCAATCCCCGCTGACGTTCTGCAATAACAGCTTCCGCGCGGTCTTGAACTCCTCGCCGATGAACCCTAACCTCAGCATCCAGCACCTGAACGCGTATTTCTCGTTCTCCGTCTGCTGGGGCTTTGGGCTGGCGTAATTCAGTTCCTTAGCAAGCTGGCTCATCGCTAGGCAAAGCTGAATGTAGGCCTTGAGCTGTCCGCAGTGAATCCCGCCCTTCTTGCCGTCGTGAGGCTCGTCGAACTGGAACAGCCGAAATTCTACCGTACCCTTCGTGAAGCTGGCGTGCAGGTTCAGCATGTGATACCGGCTGGAGTTGTAGTGGTTGTTCCTGCCGTGCTCCGTGCCATGACTCTCGTACCACAAGTCCGCTAAGGCCTCCATTGTGCCGGGCTTCTCCTCGTTGAGCCGCCTCAGAAAAATGGGGTTGACCGTCCTGCAATAGTCTGCCGTCCTGCGCTGGGAAATCTTGATTGCCCGCCCTATTTGTTGCTCGTGGGCGGCCATGATGTTCGCTAAGTTCGTGAGGCTCTGGGCGGTGTGGTCTCCGGCTTCACTCTTCAGCCCGACGTGAATGTGGACCCCGCAACCCCTAGAGGCACTGCTCTTGGCTCCGGCCTTCCGTAACACCCTAAGCAACCCTTGCAGTGTCTCGATGTCCTCATAGTGCAGGATAGGCGTAACCAGTTCACACTGCTGGTCAGCGTCTCCGCGAATACTGCAATCCTGCTGAAACTTCCACTCGCGCCCCTGCCCGTCCCATGCGCTCCACGTTACGTAACCGTTGCGGGGGCCGGTGAACTGGTAGTAGGTCCCGAAAAACTCCGACGCTACTTTGGCCGCTGACTTGCGGGTGATGCTGTTCATCTCAACCTCTACTCCGATTGTCTGCTTCTGCATGTTCGCTATCTGCCGTGCTGTCTTGTCCGTCATAATTCTTTCTCCTTACTGATGATTACTGCGTTTCCGCGTTTGATGGTTGTAGTATAACTCTGAAAACGTG
>JAFPZI010000143.1 GCA_017417365.1 Synergistaceae bacterium | reverse complement strand
TCTGGGTAAATATTAGCACAGGCAAAAATAGAACGTGTTCGATTTTCTCGCGCAATTAATAGAACATGTTCGATTTTTCTCATTGATCCTTAAGGGTTGGGGGGTATTGCTATGATACGTTCACCACAAATCCACAACTGCGGGCATCTGGAGGGTGAGGCGGATTGAGGGTGTCTGTAAGAATGCAGAATTAGCTGTAGGTAATATTGACGTAGGGGGGGGGGGGGGCTATAATACGTTCACCCACAAATCCACAATACTAAATCCATAATCTTAAGGAGGAAGCAGCTTGAAGCATAAATTTTCAGCAGTGTTGTTGTCGTTGATGATGGTGTGTCTGGTGTTCACGGGGAGTGCGTCGGCGAGGTCATCAGTGAGAGTTGGGAGTGCGGAAGAGTTCCAGAAGGCACTGGACGACGGGGTAACGGACATAACCATAACGTCATCGTTCAGCGGAAATTTCGTGATTCCACGCTGGGTGTACTCGATTTCCGGGACAAGCCAGAATATCACCATAAGCCCAAAGGACGAGAGCAAACCAGTATTCGATGCGGAGAGCTCCACGAAGAAGAATCTTGTCAGAGCCGCAGAAATATTATTATGGTGGCCCGGCGCAGTAATTCACGGGGCGGTCTCCAACTCGACAGCGGACAGCCTCAGCTTCTCGGACCTCACGATAGTTTGTGCAAACAAGCCCGGAGAGGCCACACCCGCAGGAATAGACACTAACTCAATCTCTAAACAGGTAACAGTCTCAAACGTCAAGTTCAAGGGTATACGCACACGCACCACCACTAACGATCGGTTCGAAGGATGCGCGCCAAGCACCAAGACAACGTTCACTAATTGTACGTTCGAGGACTTGACTTGGGGAGTCTATGCGGTGGACAGCACGGCAGGCTATAACATCATAATACGCAACTGCACCTTCAAGAATACTGCTCAGGCTTTGGCGGTGAATGCCTCAAGTTCAAGCGCAAGGGCCTCAATCGAGAACTGCAAGGCTGAAGGATTGTACTACTGGGTGTTCCAGCACGGGACGGGAACATCAATAATGTACGTTACTGTTGACCAAGCCACGATAGATTCATACTCAGGGAGCGATTTCTATCACAGAGCAGTAGAGGCGTTAAGCTACGGCAATGATTACGCAAGCCCGCAGTTCATCACATTCTCGGAGGACTTATCACGCAGCTTCAAGGCTCTCAACGTAGACACGAGAAAGACTCTCATTCGTGAACGCTCAGAAAGGGGCTGGTTCTCGGAGACCGCGCGAAGCTGGGACGAAATCCGAATTTTTGCCATGAACGAACTCACCAAGAAATTACGCGACGTTGACCTCAGCGACAAGAACCACAAAGCTATCGATGAATGCATGTCTCTATATGCGCTCTTGGCCTATGCTCCAGTGAGTCATCTCTTCAGCCCCGAAGGCAATATCGTGGAGTCAAAAGTCTTCGCACTCTGTGAGGACATAATCAAGGACTGTGTGCGCGATAAGAATCTCACTCGGCCGCTGATTTGGGCCTTCTTCGACTCTGCCGAACTAGCTCCACTCACTCGCACAGGAGCGCGAATCTCTTGGGGCAGCACCGGCAACGTAGCCCAAGCATTGGCCTCGCAGAAGGTAGACCAGACTCCCGACCGAGTGTTCAGGGAGAATCTTCACCGGCTTCAGGACTGGCTGACGGCACTCGACGAGACCCGCAAGAACATGCAGGAGATTCGGCGGGCAGCAGCAGGGCATTACGATTACGGGTATTTGAGCGAACTCGACAAGCAGTTACGGGCGGTCTATGACTTGGGTGTGGCGGCTAACAGGTTCTCTGCGGCGATATTCTTCGACCTCCCGACGGATATAGCTTTTGCCTCAAACTTTGCACGGGTCATAACGGAGTCCAGCAAGTCCAGAATCATGGGGATATGCCGTGAACTTGGGCCGTTCTACAGCGTCTCACAAAGGCTTTGCGTTCTCAACAGGACACAGACTTTGCGCAATGAACTCCTCAAGTTGTGGAAGAGAGAATTAACGGAGACACATTTTTTCGGTGCCGACGACACGTCAAAATATGATGAGTTAGTCGCGTCTCTGGCCTCTGACCCCGACCTGATGAGGGATGCTACAAGAATCAATGACTTCTTCAGGGAGTGGCGGTAACCATGAGGAAAGTTATTG
>JAFPZI010000142.1 GCA_017417365.1 Synergistaceae bacterium | reverse complement strand
ATGAGCCTGACCCAGCACCCGAATACGTTCACAAGACTCTTGCGTTCACTGGAGGGGAGATACTTTCTGCGCGTGTTCGAGGGAAGAAGCACAAGCACAACGGCACTAACTGCGATGACTGGTACGAGTTAGGCACTCACGGCGGGATAATCTTTGCGGCAGTGTCCGACGGTGCAGGGTCTCGGAAATTGTCGCGCATAGGGTCGCGTGTGTCGTGTCAGGCAGCGGTCCGCCACATCAGGAAGTCCCTCGACAAACTTCCGGCTTCAGGGACCGGCAACAACGAATACATCAGGATAGTTCAGGAGGCAGTGATTCAGGCGAAGGAGAGCGTGGAGTTCGCGTGCAGGCTTTGTGCGGATAACCCCGTGTACTCTGACTCGCTGGGGCGTGAACCAGAACTTAGGGACTTTGCTGCGACTCTGCTAGTGTCAATGATTGTCCCTGTGAGTGAAGGCCGTCTAGTGATTTCCTGCCAAATCGGCGACGGGATTTCTGCGCTCCTCAAGACTGATGGTGAGTTCGACAAGTCATTAACCCTCATGGGCACTCCCGACACTGGAGAATTTTCCGGCGAGACCGACTTCTTGACCTCACTCACAACCGAAATGCTCGAGGAGAAGACGAAGGCCGTAATCTCTGGTGCTGATTTGTTCTTCATGATGACTGACGGTGTAGCCGATGACTATTTCCCGAACAGCACGGAGATTCGCAGGCTCTATTTTGACCTGATCATCAACGGAATCCTTGAGGGCTGGCCGGTGGACTCTGAGCCGTTGAGTCCCGAAGAGATGACCATTGCCAGAAAATTGCTCTATGAGGACAGGCTGACGGACTCGGAAGAAAATATCCTCAGGGGTATTCGCGGCAAGTTGAAATTCTTGAAGAGCCTCGCGCTGTCCTATCCTTGGGTGAGCAAGAATAATCTTGACCAGAGCATAAGGATTCCCATACAGTACACGAGCAGGATTGTTGATGAGGGCTTGAGGAAGTTATACAGGCAGGAAGATTACGGCCTCAAGGATTTATGGGACCACCGGGAAATTCTCACGCGCATTCGGAACTTCCCCGACGAGTCCATCACTGACCCGAGCGAGCTGCTTGCGTTGTGGCTGGACAATTACACCGTGAGGAGTTCCGCAGATGACAGGACGCTGGTTGTCGTGAAGTTCAGCAGGGGCGCGGAACAATGAGCACCACAGCAGAAGCTACACTCGCTGACGGGACGAAGCTGCCCTACGTGGTAACCGATGACCCCCCGAGAGGCGGAATGAAGTACACGTATTTTGCGCCGGATAAGTCGTACGTTGTGCAGTTCTTCAACGACCCGTCAATAGTGGCCAAGTCGAATATACGCAAGAGGTTAGAGTCAATTATCGGCAGGTACAACCCTACTCTTCCCGAGAGTGCCGGGGGTGCGAGGGGCAACACTGACACAATCGCCGGATACTTTGCGTCAAAATTCTGCTGGCCGAGAGCTATAGTTCAGTCGCCGGAGTTCGGAATAGTCTGCCCAGCTTACCCGTCAAACTTTTTCTTCACGGAAAGCGCATCACAGCAGCTCCCGTTGAAGGGTAAGGACAAGAAGAGCAATTGGTTCACCTCACGGAACAGAAGGCTTCTGGACTCTTCAGAGCTTGGGGACTTCCGGTCAATGTTGCAGATAGCGATAATTCTCGCCCGCTCGATTCGGAGAATGCATCAGGCCGGCCTCTCACACTCTGACTTGTCGTGCAATAACGTCTTGATTGACCCGAAGTCGGGAACGTGCATAGTCATAGACATTGACTCGCTGGTAGTGCCGGGACTCTATCCGCCGGAGGTAGCCGGGACTCAGAAGTACATTGCGCCCGAAGTCCTCGAGACTATGGAGCTGCCGTTCACAGACAGCGCGAAGAAGCTCCCGTGTTCAAGCACCGACCTTCACGCAATGGCGGTGTTGATCTACGAGTATTTCTTCATGAGGCACCCATTGAGCGGCCCAAAAGTTTTCTCGTCGGAGTCTGCTGAGAAGGACAACTATTTAGCGTTTGGGCCAGAGGCTTTGTTCATTGAGGACCCTAACGACACGTCAAACCGTCCGCCCGACCTGAAATTGACGATTAACGATTTTGGTCCTGCTGTGCGGAAGATGTTTCTGCGTTCGTTTGTTGACGGACTGCACAACCCTTCAGCTCGTCCTGCGGCTATGGAGTGGGAGAAAGTTTTGACTCAGGCGTGGGATTTGCTGCAGCCCTGCCCGAATCCGAAGTGCCCGGGTAAATGGTTTATCCTCCATGACGCGTCGAGGCCGGTGTGTCCGTTCTGCGGTCAGTCTGTGAGGAAGGGGAGGGACTTTGTGCGGTTGAGCCTCAAGAGCAGTTTTCGGGGGAACTCTGCGCAGTGGAGGCAGGCCTATGAGGTCAATGCGTATGACGGTCTGCCGTTGTTGAGCTGGCACGTGTTCTCTGACGTTTACCCGGACGAGAAGGCAGACAGAAAGTTACTTGCCTATGTGAACAGGGTGAATGGTGAATGGTACTTGGTCAACAATGGGATTCAGGGTTTGAAGTCTCCTGCTGGGAATCTTGTGCCTGCTGGTGCGGGTATATGGTTGAAGGAGGGGGCGGTGTTCCTCATGTCTGAGGCGAATAACGGTTATCTTGCTGAAGTGAAGTGATTAATCTCGACGGTTGGGTGCGTCAATGCTGGGCGGTGTCTGTCTGAGGGGCGGGGTTGCTCGTGTTTGGTGCGAGTCGCTGAGATGAGGTGATGAATCCCCCTGATTGTGTGCGTCAACGCCGGAGGGT
>JAFPZI010000141.1 GCA_017417365.1 Synergistaceae bacterium | reverse complement strand
TCAGGATTGGGTTATAATACTTCTCACATAACAAACAATTCAGGAGAAACGATTATGCCGATCAGAGTAGCCGTGTTCGATATTAAGGGCGGTGTTGGAAAAACTACCGTGTCGGTGATTTTGACGCAAATAGCCCTAATGTCATGCTCATGACCTGTTCACAGCAATAAACGTAATTAACGCACCAAACGCAATCTCTACGTCAGCTAAGTTATACCGCAAATCCAGCAATATTACGGGTATCCAGTCAATCACGTAGCCGAGAATTATCCTCTCCAGCAGGTTAGACAATGCCCCCCCTGCCATCACTGACAGACCGAAGCGCGTCAACGGCCTCACCTTCCCAAAGAATATCACTCCCAGAATCACAGCGCACGCAATCCCAGACAACACCAGAGCTGCCCCCGGACTCCCTCCAAGAAGTCCGAAAGCAGCACCAGAATTATGACTCACTCCAGCAAATCCGCTCACAACTTCACGCCCGATTTGCTCCGACAAAATACACACAACTATCACCGCTAGACTACTCATCTATTCCCCTGCAGAACGTCCGAATCCCCTCAGCTACCCCGTCGTGGTCGCAATCAGTCGTAACATGGTCCGCAATTTCCAGCAGTTCACGGCAGGCATTCCCCATCGCTACACCGATCCCCGCAGTCTGAATCATGCTCAGGTCATTTAGCCCGTCCCCAAACGCCATCGTTGCCTCTACAGGAATGTTCAGGTACTCAGCTACGTACTTCATGCCGTCGCCCTTGTTCGCAGTTACGTCGTTGACCTCGATATTGTTCGGCACAGAAGACGTAAACAGCGCGTGAGGAAACACTACAGGAAAAGCCTTCAGGAGATTTTCTCGCAGTTCCGCGTCCAGAGTGTACATCTGCATCTTCTGAATGCCCCTGCACTTCCTCAGTTCCGCAAATATATCGTCCACAGGCCTTCGAGTGCCCTGAATAATTTTCGTCTGCCATTCACCTGAAGTTATCGTGCCTATGTTCTCCCAGCATTCACGCTTCATGAACCCATCACCGCCGGCAATAATGTCATACATCACTCCCAAATCATCGAACACATGCGCCAGAGTTTCTGCACGTCCAACAGGCATCAGGAACTCCGCGAGGACACGCCCATTCTTCACGTCGAAAACCTCCGCACCGTTCAGCGTTACTGCATACCTCACGAAATCCATAGCCTTCACCTGCTCAGGTACGGAACTCCACACGCGCCCAGTTACCGGCACAATCTCAATGCCCAAATCAGCTGCACGAGCCAATACCCTCAAAGTGTCGGGGGTAACGGCCTTCTTAGTGTTCAGTAAAGTATTGTCAAGGTCAAACGCGATTAATTTCGTCATGCCTCAATCCCCCACACCTTGAAGCCCTCGTTCAGACGCTCGCCAAATGTCCTCATCGTGCGCTCAAACGGTCCGGCCTCCGTCAAATCTACTCCTGCCCTCCGCAAAATGTTCAGGCTGTAATCACTGCCTCCGCTCTTCAGGAAGTTCAAGTAACGGTCCACAGCTCCTTCTTCGTGGTTCAGGATTGCCGAAGAGAATGCGTTTGCCGCAGTGAAGCCGGTTACGTACTTGTACACATAGAACGCTGAGTAGAAGTGCGGGATTCGTGCCCATTCCGCGCAGAGTTCGTCGTCTATCGTCATGTCCGGGCCGTAACAGTGTGCGTTGAGCTTCCGCCATAAGTCGTTCAGGTACTCAGGAGTCAGGACACCGCCGGATTCTGCGTGCTTGTGGGTCTCACGCTCAAAGTCCGCAAACATCGCCTGACGGAAGAATGTCGCCCTCACCATGTCGTAATAGTAGCTCAGTAACCATTTCCGGGACTCCGTGTCCTGCGAGTCGTTCAGTAAGTACTCTAGCAACAAGGCTTCATTTGTCGTTGAGGCGACTTCCGCGAGAAGTATCGTGTAATCCGCGTAAACTTGAGGCTGATTGTTCCGTGAATAGTAGCTGTGTAGGCTGTGGCCCATCTCGTGTACCAGCGTGAAAACGTCGTGCAATGTCCCGTCATAGTTCAGCAATACATATGGGCTTGTGCCGTATGTTCCCCATGAGTATGCCCCCTTGCGTTTGCCCTTGTTCTCGTAAATGTCTATCCAGCGTTCAGATATGCCGCGCTTGAAGTCAGAGATATACTCATCACCCAAAGGTGCCAGTGCCTTAACCGCGATTTCTACGGCTTCGGGAAAATCTATGCGTCTCTCCGGTTCGTGTGAGATCGGTGCGTTGAGGTCGTAGAAGTGGAAATCCTCAAGGCTCAATGCGTTTTTCCTCAGAGCTACTAATTTGTGCATGAGCTTCGGGGAATATTCGCGGGCAGTGCCGACTACGTTGCTGTACACGTCTTCCGGGACATTCTCGGAGAATAACGCCATGTCTAGGGAGTCCTTGTACTTTCTTGCGCGAGAGTAGAAGATGTCGCCCTTCACTGAGCCCGAGTATAGTGCGCTGATTGCGTGCTGGTACTTCGCGTAAGTCCCGTAGATCCCCGTGAATGCGTCGTGCCTCACCCGTCTATCCTTGCTCCGGCTGAACCTGTACCAACGTTCTTCGGTCAGCTCTGCGGGGTTGCCGGACTCATCCTGAATATTCGGGAAGGGCATATCCGCGTCAGTAAGGAGGGTGAACGCGTTCTCTGGTACGGCCTTCATCTCTCCTGCGCGGGCTAGCAGTTCCTCGAGTTCGTGTGAGAGTATGTGTTCACGTTCCCGCAGTAACTTCCTGAAGAAGAACTCGTAGCGTGTGAGTTCGTGTTCATTCTTGATGCAGTCGTTGATGTATTCGTGAGGGAGCGCGAGAATCTCCGGCTCAAAGAATGCTGTTGCCGCAGAATACTTCACCATTAGGCTCTCTGCAAGGCTCGCTAACTCCATAGGCTTGGACTCGCGTAAATCCTCGTGGCTCTTCATGTTCGCATAAACGTACAACTTGCCGAGTTCGAGTGATACTGCTTCTTCCTTCCTGATGAACTCAAGCAGTGTTGCCGAACCCTCACCCAATTTCCCTGAGTACTTGCCAAGCTCCTCAATGCCCGCTGTTGTCTGGTCATAAGCATTCCGCCAAGCCTCAAACGTTGGGTAAATTGCCTCAAGGTTCCACTTGTCCTTGTCTGGTATAGATTTTCTCTCCGGCACTTCGTTTATTGTCATGTTACCTCCTGAATTATTGATTGTAGCTGCTGCTCTAAGTCCTCTAGGCTGCCGTCGTTGCGAATTACGTAATCGCACACGGACATTCTGACGTTCTGTGGGAGGAGGAAACTTTCACGCCTCCTGAGTTCGTCAGTGCTCCAGCCTCTTTGTGCCCTGCACCTCTGCTCACGAATCTCGAAGGGTGCACAAAAATATACTGCCTTGCTGATCCAGCCCTGCCTGCCTGTTTCGGGCAATAAGGGTATCTCCACGACAGCGTCAACATTCCGCGTTAGTTCACGGAGCTTGGCCATGACGACGGGGTGAATCAGGGCGTTGCAGAAATCGTGTTCGGACTTGGCCGAGAATATTCGTTCTGCGATGGCTGCCCTGATTATCCGTCCCTCAGCGTCAAGAATCCCCTTGCCCCAGCGTTTTACTGCCTGAACTTTCACGCCGTCAAGCTCCCAGCACCCCTTAGCGATAACGTCAGCATCAAGGCAAGTGCACCCCAAAAGGCGCGCGAGGATTTTGGCTCCTGTTGACTTACCAGAACCTATATCCCCTGTTACCGCTGTAACCGCCATATTTCCTGCCTCCGTAGGACCTGTCGCTGCGTGGGGAGCCCCTGTCATCGACTCTTTTGCACTCGTCGGGAATCTCGAACAGGAAGCGGGATAAGTCGTTATTCTTGATGCTCCCGTAGAGAAGCCGTGAGCGTGCTGCAGTCATGTACAGGCGTTCCTCCGCGCGGGTCATGCCGACGTAGCAGAGCCTCCGTTCCTCCTCAAGTTCTGAGTCTGGGTCTGGGCTGTCCTTCGAGACTCGGGGGAATAAGTCCTCCTCAAGCCCAATTATGAACACCACCGGGAACTCTAAGCCTTTGGACGCGTGAAGGGTCATTAGTCCTACTGCGTCCCGGTCCTTGTCGAGGTCCGAGTCCGCGTCGGTGAACAGTGAGGCCTCAGCGAGAGTCTCCCGCAAATCCCCGTCTGGCACAATTGATTTGAGCTCCCTGACGTTGTCGAGTCTGTCGGCGTAATTGTCCTTGTAGTTTTCGGCCAAGTACGCGCTGTAACCCATGTCCGACAATACGTAGTCCACTGCCGGCCGGATCCCCTCGTCAGCGAGGTCAAGAATCCCCGTCATGTAGTCGGCAAATATCCTCATGGACTCTCCTGCCTTGCCCCTGACCTTCCACGAACCGCTTGCCGCCAACGTCCACAGCTGTAGGGGGTTATCCCTCACGCCGAGAAGCTGTGAGTTCAGCCAGTCCTGCCAGAGACCAAGAGACTTCGGACCCATTCCCGAGAGAATATATTTGCTCATCTTGGCGATTCGTCCGAGTGAGACAATATCTGCGGGGTTGAGTGCGAGTTTGAGGACTGACAGAACGTCTTTGACCTCCATGCGCTCATAGAACGACAGGCCGCGAATTATCCTGTAGGGAATGTCATTCTCAAGAAATTTCTTCTCGAGGACGCGGCTCATGGAGTTTTGGCGGTAAAGGATTGCTATATTCCTGTAGGGGTAACTCTTGACCCTGTGGAGCCTGTCAATCTCCCTCACGAGAAAATCTGCCTCCTGAAGTCCGCTCTGGGCAATTAGGGTGTAAATCTTCTCGCCCTCATTCTTGACGGTGAAGAGGTTTTTCTTGAGCCTCTTTGTGTTGTTGCGGATGAGAGCGTTCGAGGCTGTGAGGATATTTTTTGTGGACCTGTAATTCTCCTCGAGCCTGATGACCTTTGCGCGTGGGAACTCGTGCTCAAAGTTCAGGATTACGTCAATATCTGCGCCCCTCCAGCCGTAAATGGACTGGTCCGGGTCCCCAACAACGTTAATGGTGCAGTCCCTGCCGACAAGATACTTCAGCAATAGAGCCTGTGCGCTGTTCACGTCCTGATACTCGTCGACAAGGAGCCAGCGAATCCTCTCCTGCTCACTCTTGCGGATGTTTTGGTCCCTAGCGAGGAGCTTCAACGGCAGAATCATTAAGTCGTCGAAGTCTACGGCGTTGAGTTCCCGTAACCTGTTTCTGTACTCTTCTGCAACTGAGAGGAGCTCTGGGTTGTCGATCATTCGCCTATTTGGTGAACGAGGGGACCAGAGCATGTAATCCCGCGAGATGATTTCTAGGGTCTCGTAGGGGTCTCGCTCCAGCTCCATGCCGTCAAGAATGTCTCTGAGCAGGGCTTTGGAGTCGTCCCTGTCGAAGACCGTGAAGCCCTCCCGTAACTTCAGGAAGTCCTCTGCTGCGTGCCTGTACCTGAACAGGAATCGTAGTCCGTAACCGTGAAAGGTGCCTGCGGAGATTTTGCGTGAGTCGCTGCCGACGAGTTGGTCAATACGTTCGCGCATTTCTCCGGCGGCTTTGTTGGTGAAGGTTACGGCCATGATGTTTTCTGGAGCAGCAATTTCTTCTGCGATGAGCCACGCGACTTTGTGAGTCAGGACTCTAGTTTTTCCGCTCCCTGCACCTGCGAGCACCAAGAGAGGTCCGGCGGTGTAAGTTACGGCTTCTTTCTGCCTGTTTGACAGTTCCTGAAGACTTGATAGTGTGTTATTCATGATATGTTGTCCTCAAGTCCCGAAACTTCTGCAAAGATTGAGGCGTTATTCATGATGCGTTGCTCTCAACCTCGATAAAGTCTATCGCAAATTCAAGCCCCGACAACAAATCCACATTCCGCCCAGAACAGCGCGGACACAGAAATTCCGCCTCATCCGTCGTCCATGTGTGCCCGCAAGCATAACACTTCAGCGACACCGGCAGAATCATCACTGACATCACAGCACCTTCTGCCGGCGTACCTCTCGACAATCCCGCAAATATGAACGTCATTAATTCGGGGTTGATCTTCCTGATCCCGCCCACTTTGATTAATAGCCGGTTGACCTTCTTCAGGCTGTACCTGCGGCACAAATTCTGCACACTGTTGTGAATCATGTGGGTCAATGTGTGTTCATACATGGCCGCTGCCACCCAAAACGCTACTTCTTCGTGTACAGGAACGGACCCGCTGACTCAAAGCCTATCTGCTGGTAACCGAAAATCTGTTCCGTTGACCCCACAAGGAAATACCCGCCGGGTGCGAGCGCGTCAAAGAACTTCTTGTAGAGCTTGGCCTTAGTGTCCGCAGTGAAGTAAATCACCACGTTACGGCACAATATCAGGTCAAACCCCGCTCCGAACGAGTCATCAATCATGTTCATCTTCTTGAACGACACCCTCCGCTTGATTTCCGGGTTCACGTCGTAAGTCTGGCCGCCGTCCTTAGTCGTAAAGTACTTGGCCAGATATTCCTTCGGGACGTTGAGCAGGTTGGCCTTGCGGTAATTCGCCCTCTGTGCCGACGCTATAGCTCCCTGGTCCACATCGACGGCGAGAACGGGATTCATCGTGTCCAGCCCGCAGACAGCCGAGAGTATTGCGAGGGAGTAAGGCTCCTCTCCCGTAGCACATCCCGCACTCCACAGCTTGAGACGCTTGGTCTTGCGCTTCTGGATGAGTTCGGGAATAATTTTGTCGCGCATCTTCCACCACTGAGAGTCATTCCTGAAGAACTCCGACACGTTGATAGTCAGATGGTCGAGAAATTCACGTAACTTCTTCTCGTCCTTGCTCATCATGTCGTAATACTCTTCGTAAGTCTTGCAGCCCCAGCGGTTCATCAGCTCGTGAGTCCGGCGGTGGATCTGTTCCTTGTAGGAGTTAAGGTCAATGCCGATTAACTTCTTGAGCTTCATCTTGAACGTCGTGTAGCCTGGTGAATTGTACTGGCTTCTTTCTTCCATCGGGTTAAAACCTCCTAACGAACTTCGTAAAGTTCAATCTGCCTTGAAGCCGCAAATTATGAGCTGTTTCTTCCTGAGTTCAGGGCTGCATTCCTCAAGGCTGATTTATTCTGCACTAATATTATCTTCGTGAGCTGCCATACTTAGAGTTTAGCCACAAGTTCGACGGGCATATTTACGGCCTGTGCTATCTGCTCATCCGTCAAGATACCCTGAAGGCGGAGACTGCGGGCTATATCATTCCGGCTTTCCGCGAGCCCAACTTCCCGGCCCTCCGCGAGCCCAACTTCCCGGCCCTCCGCGAGCCCAACTTCCCGGCCCTCCGCGAGCCCAACTTCCCGGCCCTCCGCCCGGCCTTCCTCGAGACCTTTCCTCCGGCCCTCTTCCCGGCCTTCCTCCCGGCTTTCTTCCCGTTCATACCTGCGGTTGTACTCCTCATCTATGCGGGCACGCTCATTAATCAGGTAGTTCCTGAAAGCTATAGGGTCCTTGCGGAAAATACTCTCAGCAAGCCTCAATTCCGCCACTGTCGGATTACGTTCCGCTATCTCCTCCATCAGTTCATCTCCTCCTATATTGCCGAAGTAGCACAATATCTCCTCGAAATAGTCCTTCGGCTTTATCTCCGTCTTGGCAAGATACCTCCTCAATAACGGCATCTCCACCATGTGGAACTCTACCTCACTGAATGTGTGTTCATGGCTCTCCACATTCATGAATCTGTGAAGGCTGTACCACTTCTCCGGACGTTCCGGGCTCCCGAACAGAGTAAAATTCATCAGCCCGATAAATATCACTGGTTCAAGCCTCTCGTAACTCATGCCGTGCTCAAGCTGAGTCATGTAGTCCGAAGCCGCGTAGTAAAAACTCCTCTTCATGAAGAATTTTTCCTTCACGTTCTGAACCTCAATGTGAAATCTTCTCCCGTCCTTTGACCTCGCAAACACGTCAAACCTTGAGCTCTTCAGCCCCTCAACATGCGCAGCCGTCTCACGGTCGAGAAATTCTACGTCCTCAATCTCTATAGGCTTCTCACCCGCCGGCACATAATGATTCAGCACTGCATTCAGGAACGCTATAGTTATGTGCTTTCGTTCAGGCGAGGCCAAGACAAACTTGAAGAATGAATCACTCAGCCTGTTAATCGGTGCAGCTATCAGGTCCGAATATTCCACGCTAGTCTTCAAGTACTTCTTTCTCCTTGACCTTGTAGACCTCATCAATCTTCTTGATGTAGCCGTCAGTGATGTCCTGTACGTCCTTCGTCAACTTCTTCAGGTCATCCTCCGTAATCTCTGAGGCCTTCTCCTGCTTCTTCAGGGACTCTATTGCGTCCCGCCGGTAATTCCTGATTACAACTTTGGCCTCTTCCGCCTTCTTGGCCAAAATCTTCGTGAGTTCCACGCGCCTTGCCTTAGTCAGTTCCGGCAGCGTCAAACGTATCACCGTCCCGTCGCTCTGGGGGGTCATTCCGATATTCGCGGCCAAAATCGCCTTCTCCATCGCCTTCAACGCTCCCTTGTCGAACGGTGCAATCTGAATCACCCGTCCTTCAGGTATCGTGATGTTGGCCAGCTGCTTAATCGCCGTCGGTGTCCCGTAATAGTCGGCCTTGATGTCGCTCACAAGCCCGGGATGCGCCCTGCCTGTGCGTATCGATAAGTACTCATTCTGCAAAAACGTTATTGCCTTGTCCATATTCTCGCGTAAAGTCCCAAGCTCATCCTTAGGCATTGTGATTAATCCTCCTTAACTATTGTCCCGGTCTCCCGGCCTTCTGTAATATTCTTCACCCACTCTGAATCATGAATGCTCATGACCCACACGGGAATCTTGTTCTCCCTGCACAACGCAAACGCCGCAGTGTCCATGACCTCAATATTTCTTGCGATTGCTCCGCTGTAGGTTAGGCTCGGCAAAAACTCTGCGTCGGGGAATTTTTCCGGGTCCTTAGTGTATATCCCGTTGACCTTCGTAGCTTTCACCAGACAGTCCAGCCCCAATTCTGCTGCCCTGAGTGCCGCTGCCGTGTCCGTCGAGAAGAACGGGTGCCCTGTCCCTGCACCAAAGATTACGACATTTCCGGAGGCCAGAAGACTTTTCGCGCGCTCCCTGCTGTAGAGTTCGGCAATAGGGGACATTCCCACAGCAGAGAGAACTTCAGCCTTCACACCAACGGACAGCAGCGAGAACTTCAAGGCTAATGCATTCATGACGGTACCGAGCATGCCTATCGAGTCGACCTGTGCGTGTTCGAGGCCGTAAGACAGAGCATCACGCCCGCGAATCATGTTGCCTCCGCCGATGACTATCGACAGCTCTATACCTGCCCTGTGAATTTCGGCCAAGTCCTCAGCGAACCCCCTGACCGACGCAAAGTCTAGACCGGTATGCTTATCCCCCGCGAGGACCTCACCGGAGAGCTTGAGCAATATACTCTTAAACTTTGGCATAATATCAGCTCCGTTTACGAAAATACCCCCAGCGCAAACACTTTCACACTGGGGATATTGATTTATCCGTTACTCGCCTATAGCAAAACGTTCGAACCGTCTCACCGTAATTTTTGTGCCGAGCTTCTTGCCCGTCTCCTCAACAAGCTGCTTAATCCTCTTGTCGGAATCGCGGATATACTCCTGCTCCATGAGGCAGACTGTCTCATAGTATTTCCTGAGCTTGCCGGGAATAATCTTGTCGACCTTGTCGGCGGGTTTGCCCTCGTCAATCAGCTGCTGACGGTACACGGCCTTTTCGCGGTCAATCACATCTGCCGGGACATCATCAGGCACCAGGAACTGAGGAGCTGCGGCGGCTATCTGCATGCAAATTTCGTGGCCGAGTTCAGCAAATTCATCCTTCGCAAGAACTGCCTTATCCTCCGCATCAAGTTCAACCAGCGCGCCTACCTTGTAGTTGCTGTGAATATAGCAGAAGGCCCTTCCGTTGGCCGCGTCGAAACGAGCAAACCTCTTGAGGACGATATTTTCTCCGAGCTTGGCAATTATCGCGGTAACCAGCTCATTAATCGAACTGCCTGACTCGTGAACGCTCTCGAGAAGTGCAGGAACGTCTGCGTAATCCTTTGCCGCGAGGTGAGCTACTATCTTGCTGCCGAGATCATTGAACTCGTCGGTCTTGGCCACAAAATCTGTCTCACTGTTCAGCTCAATCATCACGCCCAATTTCCCGTCTTCGCTCACACAGTGGAACACCCTTCCGTCTGCGGCTGTACGTTCTGCCTTCTTGGCGGCCTTAGCTAACCCCTTCTCGCGGAGGTAGTCTATAGCCTTCTCCATGTCCCCGCCGGTCTCGGCAAGGGCCTTCTTGCAGTCCATCATTCCCGAACCTGTGCGCTCGCGTAACTCCTTAACTTTTGCGGCTGTAATTTCTGCCATAGTCTAGCCCTCCATTTCCTCGTCGTCGATGTTGCCCTCGTACTCCTCGTGGAGCCTCTCACGTTCGGCCATGCGCTCCTCATCGCTCATGATGTCGGCAGCACTGAGCTCCTGAACGGGGATAATCACGGCATCCTCACCCTGCCTGCCCTCAATGACTGCGTTAGCCATAAGGCCGGTGATTAGCCTGATTGCCCGGATTGCGTCATCGTTGCCGGGAATGGGGTAATCGATCATTTCGGGGTCGCAGTTGGTGTCCACTATCGACACTACGGGAATCTTGAGCTTGCGGGCCTCAGCTATTGCGTTCTCCTCGCGCCTTGGGTCAATCAGGAAAATAGCGTCAGGTGTCGTGGTCATGTTGGCGATTCCTCCGAGATACTTCTCGAGCTTGAGCTGTTCCTTCTTGATTGCGGCGGTCTCCTTCTTGGTGAACTCCTCCCAAGTGCCTTCCTCGTCATACTTCCTGAGTTCGAGCATGCGTGAAATTCTGCGCCTGATTGTGGGGAAGTTGGTCATGAGTCCGCCAAGCCAACGCTGATTGATGTAGAACTGCCCGCACCTTGTTGCTTCGTCGCGGATTGTCTCCTGAGCCTGACGCTTGGTCCCTACGAACAGAACGTGTCCGCCTGCTGCAGCTGTCTCGCGGATGAAGTCATATGCGCGGTCGAGGCCTCTGACTGTCTTCTGGAGGTCAATGATGTAGACTCCGTTACGTTCGGTGAAGATATAGGGTTTCATTTTTGGGTTCCAGCGGCGTGTCTGATGTCCGAAATGGACTCCGCATTCGAGCAACTGTTTCATACTGACTACTGCCATAAAGAATAAATACCTCCTAAAGGTTAATATCTGCGCTCACTCGTAATCATGAATACATGACACCTTTAACGTGAAATGAACGCATAAGATTTGTGGTGCTCTGCTAGTATACCACAAAGGCCGATGAATATTCTTGTCGTTGAGGAAGCTGGAAAGTGTGCCGAAAAATTATATGATGACTGACCTGAACAGCATAACAAAAAAGGGCAAGATTTTATGCTATAATCATACTCACCTAAAATACAAAGCACATGACTTAGGGCTTGTGCCGATAGTCATATCTTGTCCCGTGCTCATTATAGCATAGTGCAGGATAAGGCGTTTAATAGTTATGTGCAAGAAATCAACCCTGCATTAGATTCACAGTCTGATGCAGTATTTCTGTACCAATAATAAGGAGAGGATATATCCCTCATGAAGAGCATCAAGGAATTTGTGAAGTGTCTCATCACTATACCTGCAGCTGTGTGGTACGGCCTGCCGTTGTTGTGTCTTGTGCCGGCAAAACTCTTCAGGAAGTTCTGGAGGAACAGCGACAGATTCATTACGCGTATTTTGGCGGTAACGTTCGCAAAATTATTCAGCAGGTTCTCACGGTATTACTGTATGATAGAGTTCCTGCCGAAGAAGGCGGAGGACATTACGCCCTGCAGCCTCCTCACGGACACAAAGAATAATGAGTATGCTGTAGTGATTCAGGGTCCCGTGAATGAGTTCACTGCGGAGAGCGTGAGGGTCTACAGGAAGATTTTCCCGAAGGCCGTAATAATCGTAAGTACTTGGGTGAACACTGACGAGAGATTGGCGGCAGAACTTCGGGGTCTTGCTGATGATGTGCTGCTCAATGAGCCTCCCAAGACAAGCGGTCTCCTCAACGTGAACTATCAGGCGAAATCTTCATATGCTGGGATAAGGAGGGCGTATGAGCTGGGGATTCCTTACGTGATGAAGACGAGGTCAGACCAGAGAATTTATACTCCCTTGATGTTCGAGTACTTTAAGAGTCTGCTTGAGGTTTTTCCGTTGGACGGCAGATATTCGCAGTGGCAGAAGGAACGAATAATAGTAGATTCCAGAAGTTTCATAAGCCATCAATATTTCTTGAGGGACTTCTTTTACTTCGGGACTTCACAGGATCTCATGAACTTTTTTGCTCTGCCTCCTGACCCGATTAACTGCACAATGTCTACACTAGAGATGAGTAGATACCGCAACAGCTTCAAAAAGTGGCTGAACAGTAAAGGTAAAACACGTATAGACATTTCTCCAGAAATACAATTAACCAAGTCATACATAAAACGTTTCGGTCCAGAGGGCTGCGAGTCCACGCTCAAGAATTTTTGGGAAGACGTGAAAAGCCGCTTCTTGATTGTGGATTGCGCAGAACTTCGGGCCTACTTAAACAAATATGACTGTTTCCTGAACTTCTGGAATCTAGCTTTGACTTGGGACGGCCAGCCGGAAGCTGACTATGAGAGAAGTTTTCTCGCTCCCTTGTGGCTGTCTCTGGTCAAAGGACACCTCCTCTATGACCCAAAACTCGAGGAAGCACATAAACACGACATCGAACCCTTCCACAATCTCGGCTCATTCTGCAACGGCTACGAGTTCCTTGATGAAGTTGTGAAGGATATTCCCTTATTGAGAGGAGACGGTTAACATCATAATTCTCGCACACAGAGGCCTTCACTCCAACGAAGCGCCCCCAAATTCCCAAGACTCCCTCATTGCCGCATGCTTCCACAGGTACGGCATAGAGACAGACCTGCGCGACCACTCCGGCAGACTCGTCATCTCCCACGACCCCGCACTCCCCTCCGCACCAAACGCCGAATCTGTCCTCGCGTCCCTCGCAAAGTTCTCACCTCAGCCCTGCCTCGCACTCAACATCAAGGCTGACGGCTTAACCTCCTTGCTGGCCCCCTGCCTCAAGAAGTGCGGAATCACAAATTATTTCGCCTTCGATATGTCCATCCCGCAAATGAAGGTCTACAGGGACTCAGGCATAACTTACTTCACAGGACAGAGCGACATTCAGCCCTCACCCGTACTCTATGACGGTGCAGCAGGAATCTGGGCGGACTGCTTCTGCTCAGACGCTTGGATCACCAACGAAATCGTCAGGTCCCACACTTCAACAGGCAGAAAAGTCTGCTTTGTCTCACCAGAACTTCACGGACGAGACTACCTGCAGTTCTGGGACAGAATCAGGACCTTCGGCGACGGAGGCTCCCTCATGCTCTGCACGGATTACCCCAACGAGGCCGCAGAGTTCTTCAGGAGGTACCAGCATGATTAAGGCCGTATTGTTCGACATGGACGGAGTCCTGATTGACGCTAGAGACTGGCACTATGAGGCACTCAACAAGGCTCTTGGCCTCTTCGGTCTCACAATCAGCCGCTATGACCACCTTCACACTTTCGACGGCCTCCCGACACGCGAAAAACTCAGGATGCTTAGTGAACAGTACTTCCTGCCCGCCCGGCTCCATTCGTTCATTAACCAGGTCAAGCAGAGATACACCCTAGAAATCACTAATGCCAAGTGCCGCCCGATGTTCCAGCATGAATACGCCCTCTCTAGACTCAGCAGGGAAGGCCTCAAAATCGCTGTGTGTTCCAACTCCGTACGGGCAACAATAGAGCTCATGATGAATTTATCGGGCCTCATGAAGTATGTTGACCTCATCCTCTCAAACGAGGACGTTGCACGCTCAAAGCCTGACCCGGAAATCTACCTTGCAGCTATGGACAAGTTAGGCATGAAGCCCGGTGAGTGCATCGTGATTGAGGACAACCCAAAAGGTATCGCCGCAGGAAAAGCAAGCGGTGCCTTCGTGCTCCCCGTCGCAACAGTCTATGATGTCAACTACTGGAACATTCACAGCGCAATCTCAAAGTTTGAGGGTGAAGGACATGATTAATATTCTCGTCCCGTCAATGGGCAGATCTCTATTCTTTCAGGACAGCTATTTCCCCAAGCCCATGATTGAGATTGCGGGAAAAACTATGCTCGAAAAGTTAGCTGAGAACTACAGCACACTTCCAGAGAAAAAGTTTATCTTCGTCTTCTCTCGGAAGGACTGCACAGAATTTCACCTCGACGACTCTGCAAAGATTCTCACTGACTACAACGCTGAAGTTGTCGTTCTTGAGGACCAGACAGCCGGAGCGTTATGCACCTGCCTGATGGCTGTTGACTTGGTCTGCAATGACTCCCCGCTGATAATCACCAACAACGACCAGATAATCGATGCAGATTTTCCCCGAGTCTTGGCCAAGTTCGAGGCGGAAGGGGCACAAGCAGGGTTGATTACGTTCGACAGCATTCACCCCAGATGGAGCTACGCGAGGATCAATGACGGCGAGGTCATCGAGGTTGCGGAGAAACGTCCGCTCTCCAAGAGTGCAGTTGCCGGGTTCTATTGGTTCAGGCACGGGAGCACGTTCGTCGGGGCGGCGCAGAGGGCAGTCCTCAAAGGCTGTGAGGTCAACGGACAATACTACATTTCCTCGTCGGTCAATGAAGTGATTCTAGACGGAGGAAAAGTCTCGTACTGCCAGATAGACCGTGAAAGCTACCATTCGTTCTATTCGCCGGAGAAGATTGCGGACTACGAGGACAGGAGGAGGGCTGAATGAAGACTGCAAGACTTGATGGCATGACCAAAGGATGGTTCATAGGGAATTTTTCTCCGAGCATGTACAGGACCAATGACTGTGAAGCAGCGGTGAAGTATTACTCTGCCGGAGACCATGAGGAGAAGCACTACCACAAGATAGCCCATGAATTTACGGTGATTATTGCCGGAAGGGTCAGGATGTTCGGCCAGGAGTTCGGGGAGGGCGATATAGTCGAGGCTGAACCCGGGGACGCTACGGACTTCACTGCACTCACTGACGCGGTGAACGTCGTCGTTAAGATTCCCGGCGCGAACAACGATAAATATCTCTCACGGGAGGAATGATTGATTTGTGTACTGGAGCTTTTGTGTGTCCTCTTCACGACGGGCCTAAGAATGATTTCCGCTGGGGGCTGAACCTCTATAGGTCTGCGAAAAAGTTCGGTCTTGACGGGAATTTGTACTTCGTGTTCTCGACAAACAACGAGGCAGAAAAATTCCGTAATTTGTGCAAGGGGGGGGGGCTAATTTCGTAGTCGATATTGATATGTCGCACTGCAAATGCCCCGTTACCGTTAAAAAGTTCTGGGGGCTTGAACGTCTCAAGAATGATTATGACTACATAGCCGCTGTAGATTGTGAATGCTTGTTCATCAGGAGCTTTGAGCCGGGAAAAATCATGCGGGAAATCTGGGAAACACAATCTTTCCTCACTGCGAATAAATCAACTCACGCACAGACAATCTCAAGACATTGTGCCGAACTTGCCGGGCTGGATTCCTCAAGAGTCAGGCAGGAAACGGAGGACTATCTGTACTACTGGTGGTTCAACGAAATTCCCGTGTACAGGACTGATACACTCGGCGGGTTCTTCTCGTGGCTCGGCGGTGGGTCAAGACGTGAGGCGGTCTTCAGCAATTGGTGCTGCTTCGACTACCTGATTTACGTTATGTGGCTGATAGAGTGCGGGGGCTTCAAGCTCAGGAAGATTGATATTGAGGCCTCATACGGAATCACTGAGAGCCTCTACAGAGATGACCGCCCGGGCATTGAGAATCAGTGCGGGCTCCACTGGACATCACGGCGGAACATCACCCTTCAGGACAGCAAAATAGTTATGAGGTTTCACCTTGACCGCCTGAAGAATCACTCATCACTATTCAGGAGGCTCAAGAACGCCGCAAAATATATACTCAGGAGGTAATATCATGCTTAACATCGTTATCCCTATGGCAGGAAAAGGCAGCCGCTTCGTCAATGCCGGATACCTCACGCCAAAACCCTTAATCGGCATTCGCGGACACATGATGATTGAGTGGGTCATCCGCAACACAGCTCCCTCATGCCCGCACAGATTCATATTCATCTGCCAGAAGGAACACATAGACCGTTTCTCCCTTGATGACGCTCTGCGCAGGGCAGCACCTGGCTGTGAGATCATCACAATCGGCCGCATCACTGAGGGTGCAGCTTGTACTGTCCTGCTCTCTGAGAAATATATCAACACAGATGAACCCCTCATGATTGCCAACAGCGACCAGTTCGTCGATACGGACATCAACGAATATCTTTCTGCGATGGGCAATTCTGACGGCCTGATTATGACCATGCCCGCGAACCACCCTAAGTGGAGCTACATCAAGTACGACGAGAACAAGCGCGTTACCCTCGTGCGGGAGAAAGAAGTAATCTCCAATGAGGCCACAGTGGGAATCTACAACTACAAGCACGGGAGGGACTTCGTGAAGTATGCCCGCCAGATGATTGACAGAAATATACGGGTGAACGGCGAATTTTACGTCGCTCCAGCCTACAACGAAATGATAGAGGCCGGCATGAACATAGCTTTCTACGACATCGGCAGCAAAATGTACGGACTTGGGACCCCTGAGGACCTGGAGGCTTTCCTCAAGCTGGATATTCTTGATAAGTATCTGCGTTCTTGGCCGCATAACGATTAGAATATTCTGTTGTCTGGGTCATGTGCAATATTTTCTGCTATAATCACGATTTCAGAATACTCAATAGAAATGAGGCAGCAACATTGCACAAAAAGTTTTCAGCAGTACTAACTGTATTCGTCCTTGCGTGTTCGTGCGCTTGGGCGGATACAACCATCAACGCGGGCAGCTTCCCGGATAGCACATTCAGGGAGTTCGTCAGCAACTTCGACACCAATAATGACGGCATTCTTCAGGACAGCGAAATAGCCGCCGTCGAGACAATCAACGTCAGGGGCATGGGGATTTCTTCACTCGAAGGAATCGGAGTCTTCACAGCCCTCAAGAACTTACGGTGCAGCAGCAACAACCTAACAGCCTTAGACCTCAGCGGCAACACCCTTCTTGAGTCCCTTGCCTGCGACGAGAACAGGATTACCGCTCTCAACCTCACAGCCTGCAAGAACCTCCGTGAAGTTTTCTGCACAAGCTGCGGACTTCAGGACCTCGACATTACAGGCCTCACAGCACTTCGGGAGCTCTATTGCTACACCAACAGCCTAGACGTTCTCGACGTGAGCTTCAACACTGCGCTAGTCTCCCTCGACTGCCAGAACAACGCCCTAACTTCCCTCAACACTAGGCACAATTCCCTTCTTGAGTTCCTCGACTGCAGCACTAACAGCTTGGCCTCACTCAATCTCAGCATGAACCCCAAGCTCAGGACACTTTACGCCCACGACCTGAATTTGGGTGCCAACGGTCTCGATGTCAGTGCACTTGAGGACCTGCGGACTTTAGGGTGCTGGAACGACGGACTTACCTCACTTAATCTCACAAACAACAAACTTCTTGGGTCTCTGGCCTGCTTCAACAACAGCCTAACGACCATCGACGTTGAGAATCTGGACTCCATCACGGAGCTTCTCTGCGCAAATAACCCCCTCGACTACAACGGAGGCACTCAGCTAATCAACACCTTACGCCCTCTGGAGGCCGGGACTGACAACAGCGTAATCATCAACAGCATATCCGGCTACAGCGCACTAACCAGCAGCGACGTAACGGCTAGGGACATCACCGGAAGAATCATCCGGCCCAGCGAGTTTTCACGTATCGATTACGCTCACGTTAAGGCAGTCTTCGATGAACGTCCCGCTATGATGGGCATAAACTGCGACACAGGCCACGAGTCCGTCAAACTTGCCGCAAGCCTTCTCGCTGAGGAGAACAACCAATTAGCCCCGTGCTACAACGGAATCTTCTCGGGCATTGTCTCGGGAGATATTGCTATGTGGAAGGGAATACCTTTTGCACAACAGCCAGTCGGGACTCTCAGGTGGAAGGCTCCACAAGCCGCTAATGCCAACTCAAGAGGGGAAGTTTTCCCTGCCAGAGCCTACGCACCCGCACCACTACAGCCGGAGAGCTCGACCAATCCTATGGCAATAATGCCGCGCGGTGAAGAGTGCCTCGCCCTCAACGTCTGGACTAACGGACGCAGCTTCTCAGCACCAAAGCCCGTAATGGTCTGGGTATACGGCGGGTCGTTCAACTCCGGCGGGACCAACAACCCAAGTTTTGACGGTCTGAGGTTCATTCAGGCACATGATGACGTTGTGCTTGTGAGCGTCGGCTACAGGGTCGGAATTATGGGCTTCATAGACTTCGCGAACTCAGGAATCCCCGGAGGAACGAATTACCCCGACAGCGGGAATCTTGGACTCCTTGACGTTGAGTGCGCTCTGGAGTGGGTTCACAACAACATTAAGGCATTCGGCGGGGACCCTGAGAACATTACGGTTTTCGGGCAGTCTGCTGGAGCTGGACTTGTTGCGCTTCTTCTGACGAGGGCGGACAATCAGGGCCTGTTCAAGCGGGCAATAATTGAGAGCGGTGCTGTCTCAATGACCGGCAGTGTTGAGGAGTGCGTGCCCCTCGCGCTGTATCTTGCGCAGGTTACCAGTGCGGACACTATGGACAAGCTATTAGCTCTCAGCTCTCAGGACTTGATGGCTGCTTCGGAACAATTGGCGGCCGCAACGAATTTCCCGGAACTCGACGGAAGGATTCTCTCACTGGACATTTACGCAGCGTTTGAGGCCAGATCTGCGAGCTTCGACATTCTGACGGGTTCGACGGCCAACGAGGCGAACTATTTCATCATGGGCATCGGTGCCGAGACATTCGCGCAGTATATGCCGATGATTAAGCAGCAGCTAGTGCAGGGGATTGCGGCAGTGAACAGTGATGACGCAAAGATAATGGACGAGTTCACAGCCTACTACATGTCCCAGCATGAGGGAGCAACGGAGGTTGAAGCCTTCGCGGAGTTCCTGAACGACTTATTCTTCAGGGGTCCTGTGCTCGCGGAAGCCGGACTTCACGGGGGCAGGAAGTACGTGTACTATTGGGCCTACGGAGTGCCTGGTGTCGGAGCCTATCACTCTATGGAAAATTCGTACATCTTCAACAACAACGCTGACCCTATCACATCATCGACGTACAATCAGGGCCTAGCTGACAGGGTGCAGGCAATGTGGATAAACTTTGCGAAGACCGGCAATCCTTCAACGTCCCCGACTTGGCCGGAATACACGGCAGGTTCTCAGGCAACAATGATTATCGATGACCCTCTGTCTGTGGTGAACGGCAACCTAACGGAACAATACGCGCTGGTTTATCCTCTGGTGATGAAGTACAGGCCTTCGGGCAGAGCGGTAATCTCTATGGTTGAGGCCGTCAGCAGGCAGCCAGTAACTCCCGACCCGAGCGGGGACATTACGCCGACTCCGACTCCGATTGACAGCGGGGACATTGTGCCGGTGTCGCCCGACATTAGGAGCATAGGCCGTTCAAACGGAGGGTGCAACGCTGGATTCATGTTCCCTGTGCTTCTTGCGGGGATAATTCTTGCGGTCAAGAGAAGGGGCTAAACTATGGACATAGAATATCTTCTGTGGCTTCAGGGACTTCGTGAGGCGGGCGGAAATTTCTTCACACCCTTCATGCAGCTAGTATCCGACATAGCCGCAGGAGAGCTTATGCTTGTGCCTCTGTTCGTGTATTGGTGCATGAGCAAGAGGAGCGGACTAATGATTATTATTTCGTTCGGGATAAGCAAGTTCATTAACGGTGTGGCTAAGCTGACAGTTTGCTCATACCGTCCGTGGATTCGGGACGCTAGAATCATTCCCGACTCATACGCTCTGAAGTCCGCAGGGGGATATTCCTTTCCGAGCGGCCACACGATGGACTCGGCTCCTGTCTACGGAGGTCTTGCGGTTATCGCGCGTAAGAAGGCCGTGTGGGTGTCGTGGCTCTGCGGAGTAATGATTGTCCTTACGGCGTTATCCCGGAACTATCTCGGTGTCCACACTCCACAGGATGTGGCAGCAGGGACACTTTTGGCGTTGCTGTCGGTGTACTTTGGCGCAAAAGTCCTGAGCTATATTGAGGCCAAGCCGGAGCGCGAAAATTTCGTGTATCTTGCTGGGTTAGTGCTGTGCGTTCTTGCGTTAGTGTATATCAACGTCAAGCCTTACCCGATGGATTACGTTGACGGCAAGCTGCTCGTTGACCCCGTGAGCATGGCCAAACACACCTACGGGAACATAGGGAGTTTCGCTGGAGTGATTGCGGCTATGTTCCTAGAGAGAAGGTATGTGCGCTTCACTGAGACCGGCCTAAACCTCAAGGGAGTAGTTCTAGCGGTAATTGGGCTCGCGATATATGAATTTCTGAGGGTCAATGTAGGCGGTGAACTGCTGAAAGTTCTCGGCGGGAGCTGGGGAAGGTTCGTGCGGAACTTCTCAGTAATATTCTTCGCAGTAACCGTGTGGCCTGTGGTCCTGAAAGTTTTTGCAGGAAGGGAATAGAGATTAATGCTCCTGAGACGAATTGTGGATGTTATGATGACTGTAGCTTTGCTGCTCTTGATGTCGCTGCAGATTATGGAGCAGGTATCACATGAATATATCGGTATGGCTATGGTAGTTCTTGTGGCGGTCCACCAGTACCTTAACCGCAAATGGTTCACGACGCTCTTGCGGGGGCGTTACGGTGCGGTTAGGGTGCTGTCAGTCTCGGTGAATGTTGCGCTGATTGGGGTGTTTGTCTTGTCGGCTGTGAGCGGAATGATCATCTCTGAGGCGTTGATGTCAATTCCACTGGAGGACTTCACGGAATGGGGAAGGACGATGCATATATTCTCGTCGTATTGGGCATTCGTGCTCATGGGGCTTCATGTTGGGCTTCACTGGGGGATGATTGCGGCCAAGATACACGCTGTGTGGGCAAAAGTTCTCGGTGTAGTGTTCTCTGGTTGGGGAATGTATGTGTTTCTCGTCTCTGGAATGATTGACTACTTGACACTGAGGAGCTATTTCGTGTTTCTGGACTACGAGAAGAATCCGGCGTTGGTGATTCTGGAGAATCTAGCGATGCTTGGGTTCTGGACACTCACGGGGTATCAGGTGAGCAGGCTTGTTGCTCGTCCGTCGGAGTGGAGGAAGCCGTGTGGAGTTTTTGCGGGAACGTGTGCGGTGTGCGGAGTGATGTATATCATGCTTGGCGGGGGTGAGGCGGTATGACTTGGACGGGAATAACTGCCGGTGTTGCTATGGTAGTCTTGACGGGAATATTTCACCCCGTCGTAGTGAAGTGCGAGTACTATTTCTCTGCTAAAGTGTGGCCGGTGTTCCTAGTGCTTGGCCTCGCGTGTCTGGGCTTGTCCCTGTGCGTTGAGAGCGCAGAAATCTCGAGCGTTATGGGACTTCTTGGAGCGATATTGCTGTGGTGCATCCGTGAACTTAAGGAGCAGGAGAAGAGAGTCGCAAAAGGTTGGTTCCCAAGAAATACTAAGCGTGTGTGATATAATTGCACAAAATTTCATTATTCGTTAAGGAAGGAAGATGTGTAAACATGGCAGAAAAACTTTGTCCTGTATGTCATAAACCCTTGAGGCTCAAAGAAGCCGATTATCCTATGGGAAGCGCATTGTTCAAGGCGGACAGGGTCCACGTCGATATTTACGAGTGCCCGGAGTGCGAGAGAGTTGAACTCTTTTCGGCAGAGGGCCAGCTAGTGAAGTGCCCGAAGTGCGGCTCAATGCACAGCCCCAAAGAAGCCTGTGCGGTGTGTGCCCTGAATGCCGGGCTCGATGCGGAAAAAGTAGACTAACACCAACACACCCAGACAAACATTGCCCGGTCAGTGAAGAGATTCACCGGCCGGGATAATTTTATGCCCTAATCCTTCACGAACTCAAACAGTCCGTCAACCCCTCCGCCGAAGTTCGTCCCTGTACCCATTGCGTGAAACTCCTCAAGGCTTATGTGCTCACAGTACCCTTCAGAACCGTTGATCACCGAGAAATCTTCAAGCCTCAACCTGTCCATTGTGCTTATGACCAGTTCCGGCGCGAATATCCTGTGTGCGTTGAAGGCTACCCCGCTCTTGTCCCCAATAGGCACAGAAATATACAGGTGTCCTCCTGGAGCTAGAACTCTCTGCATTGACTTCAGAGCAGCAAAACACGCCTCAGGGTCCACAGGGTCCCCGTAACGGCCAAGACCAAAATGTTCGGGAGCACACAACGACGACAGAGACTCCAGAGAGTTATCAGCAATCCCCTCAAGATTTGTTGCGTCTGCCTGAATGAACTTGAGGCCCTCAACTCTTTGCGGCAAAGGGCGGATGTCTATCATCGTTACCGGCATGAACGGAAGCACATGCGCTATGAACCCGTCAATCCTTGAGGCTATATCGTAATGTTCAGATGGTCTGGCATGATAGATTTTCCTCGCTGCCCACAAGTCCTGCCAGAAATAAGACCCCAATGACCCCGCCTCAGCGTCCCAGTCAGCCAGACATGGGTAGAGATTCTTTATCGATGCGCGAAATTCGGGGCGGGTGTTGCGTGAATTATAGGCTTTCATGTCCCTGAAGAGCCGGAATAATCTTACGGGGTGCTTGATGATTCCCAGTAATCGACGAGGATTGGGAAATATCTTCTTGAGGAGCGACTTTATCGACATTTCGGCCGCCTCCTCACTCCCTGACGGAACAGACCATCATAACGTCATCCTTAATCAGAGCGTACTTCTCTATCGCCTCAGGACTCAATTCTCCCTCAGGCCGGTAGACTTTCACGTCAAACCCGTAATTCTCTAGGTGTTCCTTGAAGTCCGTACCGTACAGCCTCACGTGGTCCTCCTGCCCAAACGCCTTCAGCCTTCCCTCTTCAGTCGTGATTGATGCGTCCTCGTAAGTCAATATGTCCGTGCAGATCGGGAAAGAGATTATCAGCTTCCCATTGGGCTTCAGGACCCTCTTCAGCTCACTGAAGGCCTTTGCCTCGTCCTGTATGTGTTCAAGCACATGATTTGCGATAACGTAGTCAAATTCTCCGTCCCTGAACTGGTGCAGGTTCGTCATGTCCGCAGAATAATCCGCGCGTCCCGGAACTATGTCCGCAGTTATGTATGTGCAATTGGGGTTTGACTTGATGAGCTCGGAATTGGACGGCTCAGGAGCAAAGTGAAGCACACTGATTCCCGCCTCCGTAGTGAGGCCCGTGAAGTTCTTGATGACGTAATACTGCCACCTGTTACGGTCAACGTTCCCGCAATAAGGGCATATGCAATTCTCCCTGCGCCCTCCGCCTATAATGTGATGACGGGTGAAAATTTCATCTGAGACACCGTATGGGTAAAACCTGCCGACTTTGTGCCCGCATATGATGCAGTATTTGTCCCTCTTGCGCGAGAAGTCCGACGCAATACGAGAATAACGGACTAACCTTCTCTTTACGGCTCCAAGACAACGGCGGATAAGATTCTTACTTGAGGATAAGGACAGATGAAGCGACTGCTGAACTGCTGAACTGCTGAACTGCTGAACTGCTGAAATATTATAGCGGCATTCCATCAACTTTACAACCTCCTTAATACATAAATTTTCCCCCCTGCGGTTATTCTCACAGAGGGGTCTAACACAATTCTTACTCGTCCTTGACTACCTGTATTGCCAGTTCGTCGAGGCGTTCTTGTTCCACAACGTCAGGTGCTCCGCTCATCAGGCACTGTGCCTTCTGTGTCTTCGGGAAGGCCATAACGTCCCTAATCGAGCTCCCTCCGCAAAGAAGCATCACCAGACGGTCCACACCAAGCGCAAGCCCCCCGTGTGGCGGTGTCCCGTACGACAGAGCGTCAAGGAAGAACCCGAACCTCCTCTTGGCCTCCTCAGGAGTGATCCCCAAGCACTTGAACAATCTCGCCTGAACTTCAGGGTCGTGGATCCTGATTGACCCGCCCCCGACCTCATTGCCGTTCAGCACGCAGTCATACGCACGGGCTAATGCGTGTTCGGGGTCCTCGTCGAACGCCGTATCGTTGTCCAGTGCAGGAGACGTGAACGGGTGGTGCATTGCCTCCCAGCGTTTTTCCTCAGCACTCCACTCGAACAGCGGGAATTTCGTTACCCACAAGAACTTCCAGTTGTCGGGCGAGTCGTCGAACAGGTCTTTACGGCTCTTCCCAAGCTCAAGCCTCAGTGTCCCGAGAATCTCGCAAGCCTTCTGCCTCGAGTTGTGCGCAACTATGAACAGGGCATCATCAGGCTGCATTGCCCCGAGTTCGCGGACCTTGTCGACTTCTTCGGGCTTCAGGAATTTCACCAACGGACCCTTTAGCCCGCCCTCTTTGTACAGGAAGTTAGCAAGCCCTGAAGTCCCCAGCTTGATTGCGTGTGCCTCGAGGTCAAGTATTTCTTTGCGGGACAAAGCCGCTCCACCAGGTAGACGCAAGCCCCTAACGACTCCGCCCTCCTCAAGAATCTTCCTGAACGGCTCAAACCCTGAGTTCCTGAACGCTTCGGCCAAGTCGCAGAGTTCCAGCTTCACCCGCAAGTCAGGTTTGTCGCTGCCGTACTTGTCCATAGCTTCCCAGTAGGGCATACGGATAAACGGCGTAGGAATGTCCACCCCGCGAATCTCACGGAACAGCCCCTTCATATAGCCCTCAATGAGCGTCATAATGTCGTCCTCAACGATGTAGCTCATCTCAATATCTACCTGAGTGAACTCTGGCTGCCTGTCCGCCCGCAGGTCTTCATCACGGAAGCAACGGGCTATCTGGTAGTACCTGTCGAAGCCCGAAATCATCAGTATCTGCTTGAACAGCTGGGGGCTCTGAGGCAATGCATAGAAGCAACCCTGATTCACTCTTGAGGGCACAAGGTAATCACGCGCTCCTTCGGGTGTGGCTTTGGTGAGCATTGGTGTCTCGAGTTCGACAAAGTTACGCTCCTCGAGGTAACGGCGGGTGAATGAGTTGATCTTTGCGCGGGTCCGCAGGTTGAACTGCATCTTCTCGCGGCGCATGTCAAGATAGCGGTACTTGAGGCGGATATTCTCGTCTACGTTGTCGGTCTCGTCCCCAACCTCAAACGGTAACGGCTTGGCACGGCTCATCACTAGGAAGTCTGAGGCTACTATCTCAATTGTTCCGGTCTTGAGTTCGGGGTTCTCTGTGCCTTCGGGACGGATTCTCATTCTGCCCTTTACGGCTATGCAGAACTCGTTGCGGAGTTTGGCGGCTAGTTCGTGGATCTCTCCGGCTTCGGGGTTGAACACTACCTGAATGCAGCCGGTCCAGTCCCATACTTCAATGAAGATTATTCCGCCCAAGTCTCTGCGGGCTCGTACCCAGCCGTTAGCGTTGACTTCATGTCCTGCGTCGGCTTCTGTGAAAGTCCCGCAAAGTTTCGTCCTCTGCCATGACTTGTCAAAAATTCTTGCCAATTATTTACACGTTCCCTTCATGGATATTGCGTTTTGTGCGGGTATATTATAGCTGTTTTTCGCGGTGCGGATTGTTCAGAGGAAAGAATATATATTATCCCGCCAAAATTCCCCAGAGTTCTTCATGAGTATCGAGCCTCACATTCCCAGAACCCTTCACGAATCTTCCGATTACTCTCGAGGAAAGATTGTGCTTGGCCAATTCCGCTTGAGCCTGAGCAGATTTCTCGTGAGGAATTACGGCTATGAGCATCCCCGACGAGATGAGATTCATGGGACTGAACCCCAATTCACGCGAGGCCCTCAGAGTGAGTTCAGACACCGGCACCCTGTCCGCGAAGAGTTCGACCCCCAACCCGCAGGCCTGAGCAGTCTCGTACAACGCCCCAGAGAGTCCGCCCTCCGTAGGGTCATGCATATATCCCGAGAACTCACGGAGAACTTTTGCCGGCCTCACTACTGACAGTTCACCCTGCCAAGAACGAATCTCCTCAAGCTCTGCCTCACTGAAGAGTGCCCCGAACAATTCCGGCCTGTCGTGGGCAATTATGCTCATGCCCTCGAGGCCAGTGTGTCCTGTAGCGAGAATCACGTCGCCTTCGTGAATATTCTTTGTGGTGAGTGTGTAGTGGGTCATGCCAAGCATTGTGCCAGAGATTACGGGGCTTGGGTATTTGTCCGTGAGTTCGGTGTGTCCTCCGGCTATGGCTATTCCCATCTCCGAGCAGGTTTCGTGAATTTCGCTCATGATTTCACCGATGAATTTGACACCCATTGAGTCTGGGACTATCAGAGTTACGACGAGCCACGAGGGGTCTGCACCCTTGCACGCGAGGTCATTGGCGTTGACGTGGACTAGGAGGCGGCCTGCACCCTTGACCGCGCCGGTAATGGGGTCAGAGGCAGCGACGAGGATACCTTCAGGGACGCGGATTAGTGCGGCATCCTCACCGAGACCTCCGCCGACGAGCAGGTCATCACGGGAGGAGCCGGTGAAGTTCAGAACGTTACTGCGGAGAATATCGGGCTGTAGTTTTCCCGGCATTGTGTTAGTTCCCTTCTTTATGGTTTGTGTTACTTGGTGAGTCTCTCTAAGCGTTTGAATGCGGAGGTGCCTTGAAGTTTGGGGTTGTTGCGGGCGTAATCGAGGGCGGTTTTGCCGGAGTTATCCTTCTGCTTGACGTATGAGCCTGCGTCTATGAGGGCGTTGACGGTTTCGGGGTTGCCACCCTTTGTGGCGTGGATTAGTGCGGTTTTGCCTTCGTTATCGGTCAAGTCGTCAGCTCCAGCATCAATGAGGACATTGACGATTTCCGTGTCGCCTTCCTTTGCTGCAGCCATAAGCGCAGTATTGCCGTCATGGGTCTTAGCGTTTATATCAGCCCCAGCCTTCAGCAATGCATTGATGATTTCAGTGCGGCCTGTCCCTACTGTCCACATCAGCGCAGTCAAGCCGCCATCGTCCTTAGTGTTGACATCAGCTCCGGCCTTCAGCAGTGCATTCACTATTCCTGTGTAGCCTCCACTTGCTGCCAACATCAGCGCAGTATGGCCGAGTATATCATTATTAGCGTTTACATCAGCTCCGGCTCTCAGCAGTGCATTCACTATTCTTGTGTGGCCCTTCATTGCTGCATACATCAGCGCAGTCTGCCCGTCATTCTCCTTAGCGTTTACGTCCACCCCAGCCTTGATGGCCCTTATAACTCCTGCAGTATCACCCTTTTGGCACATGTCAATAAACTGCTGATCAGAGATTACCCTTCTCCTGAACTGTGCACCCCACGACGGCACACACATTACCGCCAGCATCACCACAGCAACTACTAACACTTTACGCCCAAACATGATAAATTCCTCCTTAGTTGGTGTGAGATGATACGATTTTATCATAGGCCTTAGCCCCTTCACCCCTGAGCGTAACTCACCCAAAGAAGGAATCTACATTCTTAGTTACCGGCAGTCCCGGCTTCACCCTCCCTAACTACAGCTCATGAAGCGACGGATCCGGCACAACCTCCCCGTTCAAACATCCTCCACGAACCCACGCATTACGCCCAGCCATCGCCACCATCACCGCATTATCCGTACACCGGCTCATCTTCGGCAGCCACGCCCTGAACTCCTCACAACCCCTCAACGCCTCACGTAACGCACTGTTCGCAGACACTCCCCCAGACGCAGATACCTTCCTGATTCCCGTCTGCCTCACCGCAAGAATCACTTTGCTCATCAACGCTTCCGTTACCGCCCTCTGGAACGACGCGCACAAATCCTCTATCGGTACCTCCCTGTCGGCCTCCCCGAACTTCTTGACCTGCCACAGCAACGCAGTCTTCAACCCGCTGAAACTGAACTCTACCTTGTCCGTATTCTTGAGCGGAACAGGAAAATAGAACATGTTCGATTTCCCCATTTTGGCCAGCCTGTCAATCTCAGGCCCACCAGGATACTTCAGGCCAAGTACCTTCGCGGCTTTGTCGTAGGCTTCTCCGGCGGCATCGTCCCGAGTCTGACCCAAAAGCTCATACTTCCCGAAATCGTCAACACGAATAATCTCCGTATGCCCACCAGACACTATCAGCGACAAAAACGGTGGCTCCAAGTCCTCAGCGTCAACCAGCGGCGCGAACAAATGCCCCTCAAGGTGATTCACACCCACGAGAGGCACCCCCCAAGCCTGAGAGAGTGCCCGCGCAGTCATTACCCCCACAATCAGCGAACCCATCAGGCCGGGCCCGCGAGTTACCGCGATAAGGTCTAGGTCTTGGCCGGAAATTTCGCACTCACTAAGGGCAGCGTTCACCAAAGGCAGGAGATTCTCTAGGTGCTTCCTTGCCGCAAACTCGGGAATTACTCCGCCGAAATCCGCATGGTACTTTATCTGGCTCGACAGAAATTCGCACAACACTTCACGCTCATTCCTCAACACAGCCACGCCCGTATCGTCGCAGCTGGTCTCAATCCCTAACGTAAGCATCACGAGAACGAATTATCCTCCACGAACACCGGCCAAGAGTGATTTATGAAGTCGTCGTAAGCATCGAACAACGGCGGCCCCATGATTTCGTCGTTGAAGATGGATTGCTCGAACCCGCCCAGAGCCAATTCACCGAACCATAATTTGTCGTCGCAGTTCTTATTGTGCTTGAACATTAGCGGCATTAGTCATCAATCCTCCTTAGAGTCGCGCAAGCCCAGCAGGTCATTGACAGCCCCGCTCCAGAGTCGTCTAAGTTCTCCGCTGACTTGAATTTTACGTTCACTGGGAAGAACCTCCCGAGACTTGCCGTAATCTCGTCATAGTACTTGTTGAGCTTTGGTATCTGTGCCTGAACCACAGCGTCAACGAACTCGACCCTCCAGCCCTCAGAATTGACCAGCTTCACAACTTCGGCAAGCAACTTCATGCTGTCCGCGCCCCTGAACTTCTCGTCGCTGGCGGGGAAAATCGTCCCGATGTCCCGAAGCCCCGCACCCCCTAGAACCGCGTCCATAACGGCATGTGCGAGAATATCAGCGTCAGAGTGCCCGAGAAGCCCGACGGGTGAGTCCAAAACCTCAACGCCCCCGAGAATCAGTCTGCGTTCAGGAACCAGCCGGTGAACGTCGTAACCGAGTCCAGTGCGGATAGTTCCGCCTTCAGTGAGTGCTCTGGCTATCATCATGTCCTCCTTGCGGGTAATCTTGTAGTTCAGCCTCTCACCCTCAACGCAGCGCAATTCACGGCCCGAGTTCCGCCAAGCCTCTGCCTCGTCCTTAGCGAGGGGGTAATCTTTCACTGCGTCAATCAGTGCCTCTCTCGGGAAACACTGCGGGGTCTGAGTTATGTAGAGTCCCGCGCGGTCAACACACGAAATTTCCCCGTTCCCGTCAATCCTCTTGAGGGCATCGCTCACCGGCAGGACCGGGACGACTCCGGCGGAATCACTCACGGTCTCCATGAGCTTACGTAAGAGTTCTGGAGTCGCGAAAGGCCGGGCGGCATCGTGAACCATGACGTAATCACACGAGGCTTTGCGTAAACCGTTCAGTACGGAAATCGCGCGTTCAGATCCTCCATAGGTATAATAGTAAGATATTTTATTATTATGGGTTGGTAGTATTATTTCACACCCTTCGGGAATCACCAGCACTATTTCTCTCACGCCGTAATCACGCAATTCTTCGGCGGTCTGGACGCTCCACAGCCACAAAGGCTTATCGTTGAGGGTCATGAACTGTTTGCGCTGGGACGTGCCCATACGTGAACCGCTCCCCCCTGCAGCAACGATGAACGAGAACTCACGCATTCACAGCACCTGCCTTCTTGCCTCGAGTGCCGCGTGAAGGGTCATCTTGTCTGCCATCTCCACAGCTCCACCGACGGGAAGTCCGAAAGCCAGACGGGTAACTTTTTGGGCCTTCGTGTCCCTGAGAGTGTCCAGCAGGGTGTAATAAGTCATGTCCCCCTCAACTTTTGGGCTTGTTGCGATGATTACTTCTTCGGCTTCGAGGTCGTCAATGTGCTTCTTGAGGAACTCTGCGGCCTCTTCGGTGAAGTCGCTTTTGTCGATTGGGGAAATTTTTCCGCCCAGAATGTGATAGAGTCCGTTGTACAGCCCCGACTGCTCTAACGACGACAAGGCTTCTACGTCCTCAATGATGCACAGGGTCTTTCTGTCCCTCAAGGGGTCCGAACAGATTGGGCAGGGGTCCTTATCCGAGATGTTTCCGCACTCACTGCAGATGAACAGGTCCTTCTTGAGGTCAGTTATGAGGCTGCCGAGTTCAGCAAGGTAATCGTTATTCTGTCTGAGGAGGTAATAGGCAATCTTTCTGGCACTCTTTACGCCTACGTTGGGAAATTTCTTGAGTGAAGCTATGAGTTTGTCCAGAGACTCCAAGAGTTCCTCCTAGAAGCCGCCCATTCCCATAGCTCCAAGCGCGCCGGTTATTCCGCCCATACGTTCGCTCATGAGTTCACGGCTCTTCTTGAGGCCCTCATTGACTGCGGAGGCTACGAGGTCTTCGAGCATTTCGCGGTCGTCGGGGTTGATGACTTCGGGGTCAATCTTTATGCTGACGAGGTCGCCCTGTCCCGTGAAAACTGTGCTGACCATTCCGCCCCCAACGCTGGCTTCTACGGTTTCACTGGCGAGCTTCTCCTGGATCTGCATGACCTTTGACTGCATTTGGCGGGCCTGCTTCATGATGTTATTGATGTTCATGTGTGTACCTCACGTCATAGAAAAATTTTGAGTGTGTCAATTCTATCACGTATAATTGTCCCAAACACTATTCAGGAGCAAACTTGTAACATGCCGGAGAAATTTTGTGCCTTCCCCATCGGAGGTGCTAATAGTCGGTTGATTTGTAGGTCTGGATTTCATCACGTATAATTGTCCCAAACATTATTCAGGAGAAAATTTGTAACATGCTGGAAATATTTCGCGCACTCCCCGCCGGAGGTACTGTCTTTAACGTTATCGCTGTCTTAATCGGCGGTTCACTCGGACTTACTATCGGAAAGTTCATCCCTCAACACCTCCAAAGCACAATCTTCGGCTGTCTGGGACTCTTCACCATGTACGTTGGAATCAATATGTCCCTGACTATGAAGCACTCAATAGCCGTCCTGTTATCCCTAGTTCTCGGGAGCATCACCGGCGGCCTCATGGGGATTGAGGACAAGCTGAACACTCTCGGCGACACCCTCAAAGCCAAACTCCACACTTCGGACTCCGGGTTCACTGAGGGATTCGTGAGCGCGACTCTGTTGTTCTGCGTGGGGTCGATGGCGATAATCGGTGCCTTCAACGACGGGCTCCGCCATGACCCGGAACTCCTCATCACTAAGGGAGTTATGGACGGTATTGCCGGAATGCTCTTCGCCGGGTCTCTGGGAATCGGTGTGCTGTTCTCGGTAGTGCCGATGTTCGTCTATCAGGGAGGGCTGACGTTGTTAGCTGTGTGGATTGAGCCGTTCATCACTCAGGACATGTTCGCGAATATTTCTGGTCTCGGAGGATTGATGATTCTCGGTATCGGCTTGAACCTCCTGAAGGTTACGAAGCTGAAGCTGGGGGACATGCTGCCGGGGTTGCTCTATGTGGTATTCTTGACGGTGATATTCTCATAACGGAGGCGTAAATTCATGAGCGTACGAGGCATCGTAAAAAGTATCTTCCCTGAAAGTCTTTGGCCCTACCTGCAGATACCTTACCGCAAGTGCTGGGCTTTGAGACGGAGTACTCTCCGAAATCTGGCCAAACGTGAAACTATTTCCAGAGCAAAGAAGCTCAAGCCGTATTATGAAGATGAACTATCACTAGAGCTTCTTGACGACAGAATAGATTTTCTCAACAGCAATGATGACTATATTTTTGTCCGTCGTGCAGAAAAAGAGGGCTGGACTTTCCCGGAACTCTACAGCGTTGACATCAGGAAGTATTCAGG
>JAFPZI010000140.1 GCA_017417365.1 Synergistaceae bacterium | reverse complement strand
GCCAGACCTGCACCGACTGCACCGGCGGCTACTGCGGCTGAATGGATAATTGAATGACACTTTGCGTTTTCGCTGTCAGTCATGTTGGGACTGCTCTTGCTCATGATAGAACATCCTCCTTGTGATAAGAAAATTTGCGCCCGACAGTTACAACTCAACGAAGAAACTACCAAGCGCATAATCAACGCACACAACTATCAATTGTCCTACCAATCACTGTGCTATAATTACCGAACAGGACAAGATACGACAAACGGAACACCCGTAAAATAGTCGAGTGCTTAGAACAAAATTTGATGAAATACATTATAGCATGATTTATTCTTGTCCTTGTTTATTAATGCTGTCAAAAATTCCCCCCACGTCCAGAAATCTTCACACTAACCCCAAAATTTTGGTGCACATAATTTCTCTAGGTGAGTATAATGAACATCATAAACATTAATCTAAGATTGGAGCTGTTCATTGCTTGCCAAAATATATTTGCATTCACGGACACTTTTACCAGCCGCCCCGCGAAAATCCCTGGCTCGAAGTCGTCGAACTCCAGGAGTCCGCTGCCCCCTGGCACGACTGGAACGCCCGAATCTCCTCCGAGTGCTACAGCCCTAACTCCGCCTCATGGATCCTCAACGATGAAGGCTACATCCGCAAAATCTGCAACAACTATTCTCGCATGAGCTTCAACATCGGCCCGACCCTCTTGACTTGGCTCGAGGAGAAGGACCCAATCTGTTACGAGTCCATCCTCGAAGCAGACAGACTCGGCAGAAAACGCTTCTCAGGACACGGCCCCGCCCTTGCCCAAGTCTACAATCACATCATCATGCCCCTAGCTTCACGACGCGACAAGGAAACCCAAGTCCGCTGGGGGATAGCTGACTTCAGGCGCAGGTTCGGACGCATGCCGGAAGGTATGTGGCTCGCTGAATGCGCAGTCGACACGGAGACCCTCGAGGTCCTCGCAGAAAACGGAATCCTCTTCACGGTCCTCTCACCCTATCAGGCCCAAGCTGTACGTACTATGGGCTGGGGAGACTGGCAGGACGTTGCCGGCGGAAGGATCGATACCAGATGCGCTTACGTCTGCAACTTACCTTCAGGCCGGAGCATCAATCTATTCTTCTACGACGGCCCATTGTCCCAAAGAATAGCCTTCAACGGACTCCTTAATGACGGCGGAAACTTTGCCCGTGAACTCATCAACGCCAGCCCCAACCCGGGAAGACCCGTATTAACCCACGTAGCCACCGACGGAGAGTCTTACGGCCACCACCACAAGTATGGAGACATGGCGTTAGCGTACTGCCTCGAGACAATCGACAGCGGCGCAGAAGCACAGCTCACAGTCTACGGAGAATTTTTGTCGTTCTACCCGCCGGAGTCCGAAGTCAGGATCATCGAGAACTCCTCGTGGAGCTGCTCTCACGGTGTCGAACGCTGGAGGAGTGATTGTTCTTGCGGGGACGGCACCCCAGGCTACCACCACAAGTGGAGGAGGCCCCTGCGCGTGGCAATGAACGACTTACGCGACAAACTCGCGGCACTCTACGAGAACAGCGGGATGTTCATTGACTGCTGGGCTGCCCGGGACAGGTACATAGACGTTATTCTGGACAGGTCAAAGGAGAGCGTTAATATCTTCCTCCGCAACAACACCGACCACGAATTAACCCCCGAAGAACGAGTCAAGGCCCTAATGCTTCTGGAGATGGAGAGAAATTCACTCCTGATGTTCACGTCGTGCGGGTGGTTCTTCGACGAGATTTCGCGTATTGAGCCGGTGCAAATCATGCGTTACGCGGCCAGAGCTATCGAACTCGCAAAAATGGTGTTCGGTGAGGATTTCGAGCCCGCATTCTTGAGACTCTTGGCCGAAGCTCCGAGCAACGTCCCCGAACTTCAGAACGGCGCGAAAATCTACGAGTTACGTGCGAAACAGGGCAGGGTTGACCGCAAACAGATGGCAGCTTATTACGGCATTACGACTCTGTTGAAGGACTTCAAGCCCGAATTTTCCGAAGGGTGCTGGGACATGAAGGGCAACGTCCTAAAACTTGACTTGGGGGACGGAAAATCTTTCTCCGCCGGAAAAGTCCACGTGAACTCAAACATTACTGAGGTCGCAGGAGATTACTTGTTCGCAGTCCGGCACAACGGAGGCACTATGATTCTCTGCGGAATATCCGACAGCCAAGACACAGAAGCATTGACCCTTGACGACGTGAAAGAACTTCAGGCCCTGTTCTACAACGAGGACTCGGAGAACTTATTGTTCAACAGGTTCGGCTATGACCAGTTCACCCTGAATAACATTCCTGCGAACTCGAGGCACAGGCTCATCACGGAATTATTACAGCAGGACGTTCACAACCTCGAGGACAGGATGAAGGACATCGTGAAGAACTATGACCAGCTCCTAGAGTACTTAACTCTGTTGGGGTCAAAGCCTCCCGCAATAATCATGACGGCTGCGGAGTTCACATTGACTTCTGAGATTATCGACAAACTTGCGGAGGCAGTGCCTGACTGTGCGGGGATAAGGAGAGATTTTGAGTTCGCGAGCTTCTGGCAGGTCAAGCCCGACGAGGAACAGATACGTTTTGCGTTTGCGGAGTGCATTATGAGGCTGCTTGCTGGTTTGGGAATGAGCGGACTCGATGTCGGAGTCATTGAGGACTTGAACGACTTGATGAAGCTGTTCGATGAGAAATTCGAGTGGAACTTGAGCCTTCATGACGCGCAGAATTTGTACTATGAGCTTCTGAAGCAGTACGGCGGGACGTTGAGGGAAGAGGCCGAAGAAGTCCGCAAAGCACTCTATGAACTTGGCCACGCCCTGAAGTTTTCGGATGAGATACTTTCTGAGCTGAAGGGTTAAGGGAAACGTTAAGCCCTCCTCAAGAACGGGGAGGGAATTTTTGTGCGTCCATTGCGCTATAATTAGTGAAAAATTCGCATGAGGTGATGAAAATGTTCTGGTTCAACAGGCTCAAAGGCTACTTGATGAGACTCGTGAAGCCGTCAATATACATAAGCGGAATGGATCACGTATTCAAGCTGTGGCAGGAGTCGAACACTAAGGAGCGGGGAATACTTCTCTTGACGTTCTCGCCGATGTTCGTGAGCATGGGAGGAGTACTCTTCAGCATAGTGTACTTTGTGCTGTTCGTGCTGCCGTCGTTCCTATTCAGCGTGCTGGGCTGGGGGATATTGACGGCACTTTTCGGTGCTGGGGGGAAATACTGCTACAAGTACTTCACCGGCAAGGAAGTAAAGGACGAGGGGGACAAAAACGTAATTGACGTGGACTTCTCGGAGGACTCTGGCACTGACACGGACGCTCCCGAAGGCGGGGAGGCACCTGCGGCAAAGAAGACCACTCACAAGAAGGCAGATGCATAACGCGGACTCTGGTCCTCTGGTGAGGTTCAGCGTAACGGTCCCTGAAGATTTGCTGACGGAGTTCGAGAATAGCTATTACCCCGAGAACAGGGCCAACAGGTCGGAGGCGGTCAGGAGCCTGATGAGGGGGTATATTTCCTCCGAACGCTGGAGGTGTTCCGGCGGGGAAGTGTGCGCGACTGTTACGGTAGTTTATGACCATCATTTGCCGGAAGTTACTCGGACTCTTACTGCGGCACAACATGACTGCGGGGACGTGATAATCTGTTCGACTCACGTTCACCTGAATCACACGTCCTGCCTTGAGTGCATAATCACTAAGGGGCCTGCTGAGGACATACGGAGCTTCATTGAGGCCTTGAGGAAGATTCGCGGGGTTAAGAGCCTGAGCGTCAACGTTACTGCGGAGATTTAGCGAGCCTGTTCCCCTCCAGCAACCTGCCTTCAGACATGGTGTAGACCCTTCCCGAATACTTCAGGCCCTCGAGGTCATGAGAGACGATTAGCAACGTAACCCCTTCAGCATTCAGGCCAGCAAAGAGTCTCATAACTTCAT
>JAFPZI010000139.1 GCA_017417365.1 Synergistaceae bacterium | reverse complement strand
TGTCGTTAGGATATTGCGTAATATGCTTAACGTGGGGGGGGGCATATAATCTACAGGAAGTCCTAGTGTATATGAGGGTAAGCAAGGACTTCTACAGACAGCGCGGAGGAATGCGTCTTGCACTCTCAAGCCTCAAGATGAAGGCAGGTTTTCTCAGGTCAGGTTTCATTTCCCTTCCAGATTTCGTAATAAGCGGTTTCGGTCAGGCTATAGTAACTCTTATGCCCGGGGCCATGCGCGAATGGTTCTACAAAAAATTTCTCAGACGTTAGCTCAGTAATGGGCTGATTAATTTTTGCTGGGGAGTGCAGGAAATTTTGTGCTCCCCTCAATCTCCGAGCACCCTGAACAGAGTCTCACGCAGAGCAATAGCAGCCTTTGAGTGGTACCTTCCTGGCGCGAGGCAGACCCCCAAATCAATAATCGCACCTTCCTCACCAAGCGACAAGAACACAGCCTCAGGGTAAGCGTTCCTTGCGCAGTAGTAGGTGAAGGCCAGACCAAGTCCGGCAGCTCCCAATGAGGCAGCGAAAAAGGCAGAAAGTTTTTCGTTGTGCACCACAGGAATTAATCCGTGTTCACGGAAGATCCTCCGTCCCTCACGCCCTAAAATAGTATCGTAGTCGCTCAATAAAGTACTCGAAAGCTATCGTGTCCTCGAGGTTAATGCAGTTCGGGATTGTGGGTCTATGATGATGAGCTCATGAAGAACAGCAGAAGGATTAATTCGCCGCTTGAGTACATGCTTAACAACAATTCGCCGGAAGAACTTACTCTGTGTATTTCGAGCCTCTCAGAATACGGCAGGCCCGGCAAGGTTAATTTCTTCATGCAGTGAGATGCTTTGAGCCTGCTCTGGGAAAATACATACTCCCTAGAATGTTCGTCAAGGCTTCCGGCCAAGTCTGCACATGCGCGTGCTTCAACCCTCCCGTACCCGCAAAATCAACGCTAACCTAATCACCGAGTATGAAAAAATAGGTGCTATAATCCCCTAAATTCATAATTCAGGAGACATAATCATTCATGGCACTAACTCATCGTCAGCACAATATAGACATGCTTCACGGTTCACTGTTCGACAAGATATTACTCTTCGCCCTCCCGTTAGCCGCGAGCATGATTCTTCAGCAATTGTTCAACTCCGCAGATGTTGCCGTAGTCGGACGCTTCGACTCACCCCAAGCAATGGCCGCAGTAGGCAGCAACGGAGCAGCAATTAACCTCATGGTCAACCTGTTCGTAGGACTCTCGATAGGAGCGAACGTAATAGTTGCCCAATACATAGGCCGCAGGGAGACCGCAAAAATCCACGACGCTATCCACACCTCAATCACGATTGCCCTTCTCGGCGGAGTGCTTCTCGTAGTGTGGGGTCTGACTATGGCCCGGACAATCCTAACGATGATGAATACCCCAGCGGACATTCTTGACTTGGCCGTCGTCTACTTCAGGATATACTTCTTGGGTACACCGTTCATAATGCTCTACAACTTCGGGTCAGCTATTCTCAGGAGCAAGGGGGACAGCAGGAGGCCGTTAATCTCTCTTGCTTCCGGCGGGGTAATTAACGTAATCCTTAACCTGATATTCGTAATAGGCTTCAAGTTAAGCGTTGTGGGTGTGGCTCTTGCTACGGTAATCTCTAACGTAATCAGCTCACTAATGATAATGCGCTGGCTTGCCCACGAGGAGGAGCCGTTCACTTTCCGAGTGAAGGACCTAATGCTGGGGAATAGCTACGTGCTTCAGATAGTGAGGATAGGACTTCCTGCGGGTGTTCAGGGTTCACTGTTCTCGATCTCTAACGTTTGCATTCAGACGGCGATTAACGGTGTAGGTTCATTCGCGAGTGCCGGGAGTGCGGCGGCTCTGAACTTCGACTTTCTGGTGTACTACATAGCTGCTGCGTTCACACAGTCGGCAGTAACCTTCACGTCCCAGAACTTCGGGGCAGGAGACTACACCCGCTGCAAAAAGGTCTTCAGCGTGTCGATGTGTGTTGGAGTGGTCTTCACCGGCCTTGCGTGTATAGCCTGCGCTGTCTGGAAGACTGAATTGCTGAGCATATACACAGTGAATCCCGAAGTCCTGCACTACGCTGAAGTGAGGATGATTCACGTTGTGTGCTTCCTGTGGCTGACGAACATCTACGAGATCACGAGCGGGTGTTTGCGGGGGATGGGGCATTCTACCCTGCCGACGGTGATAATTCTGCTGGGGTGCTGTGTCCTGAGAATCATATGGGTGTACACGATTTTTGCGGCGTATCAGGATTTTGCGGTGCTGATGAACGTTTACCCTGTCTCGTGGCTGATAACGAGCATAGCGACTCTCATTGCATACTACATCATACGAAGAAAGACGTTTTAGAGGAGGTGAAATTGTCAGACAGTTGTGCTAACATTCTCCGTGAAATTCATATCAAGAAGGGAGACATTTTCACATGAGAATGTTCAAGTCAACACTATCACTCACCGTTGCGCTCTGCGTATTTTTACTTACGGGGAGGGGGGGCAACTCCTGCGGACGCTGCTCCTTACTTCCTCAAGCTAACTCTTAGCAAATCAGGGAGTTCATCCACCACAACCACCTCTTCAGATTATCAGCTCACAATCCCCAGCGCATTCACCATCACACAATCGGGCTGGAACGAAATCACCGAAGGCATCACCGCCAAAGTCAGCGGAGACAATGTGAAGTTCGACTCCGGCTACAGGCTCACGGTAACAGCCGCGACCGACGGCACACTAACCGCAGACGGAATCACCGACACGATAACCTACACCCTGAAGACCGTCAGCACTGACACCTCAGCGGTTACAACATGGGAGTTCTCAGCGGACGAACTCAACGCCAGCAAGGACAACGTGATTACCGGCACAACGAAGACGCTCGGAGTTGACGTTGAGGACTACAGCACGAAGCCCAACGGAGATTACTCGGACACGATAACATTTACTGCAAGCGTGGCGAAATTAACTACACTGGCTGACGCGCTTGTGAACGGCGGCACTCTCACTATCGGCTTTACCGATGTAGTTGGCGACTGTTATGCAACGTTTACCTATAACGACGGGACGTTCTCCGAAACTCACAGCGGATGGTTCATTGAGGGAGCACGTATGAGTATAAAAGATGGAAATCTCGTTGCAGAAATATGTGACGATGAAAGTTGGAGTGAGACTGAGATAAATACCATCACGCTAAATCCTGTTGACAACACGTGGACATTAACCCAACCTGGTGGTACATATGACACATCAAACTACACATTCGCCGTCAACGGTGTGGACATCACCAGCCAGCTCACACAGCAATAATCCTTAATGCGCCGAAGACTTTTCGCGTCAGTCCTCGCGTGTCTGCTGCTCATCAGTGCCTCCGAAGCTGAGAATATCATCATCCCCGTCTACAGGGTCTTAGAGTTCAGAGCGGGCAAAAGACTTCAGGACACGAGATTTTACAACCCGCCGGAAAATAATTGCAGCTTCAAGTTAAGCCTGATTATGCCCGACGGGGCTTTGTTATGGAC
>JAFPZI010000138.1 GCA_017417365.1 Synergistaceae bacterium | reverse complement strand
TGCGCAAATATGTTCTGGGACGCTCTGATTCTCGCTCCCGATGTGCCGTTCTACATGCTAGGCTACCTCCCCGAACCTGACGAGACTGACGGCGAAGAGGCACAAGAAAATTTTGACTTCGCGGTCATGTACTATGACACTATATCTGTCTCTGAAGAGTTCCTGCGCTGGTTCACTAGGGGAGTAATATTATTCGGGCTTTTGTCCCAGAGATTCGACGAGAAGGAACGGGAATACCTGCTTGATGTCCTCGACACTCTCGGCGGCTACGAAGAGTATGAACGCATGAGCAGTATAATCCTTGAGAGCGATGATGCCGCAATAATCGAGATGTTAGCGGCGAATAAATGTTTAGGAGATTAATAACACTTTGGCAAACACAAATTCTAGATGGAGACTGACACCCGACAAGCTCAGGAAGATTAAGCCCCCTGAGTCATGGAAGATTGCGACGACTGAGGATATAGCATTAGCCAAGCCTCACGCGGCCAAGAAACCCGAACCCCTCATCGGCCAGCAGAGAGCCGTAGAGGCCATAGAGTTCGGTCTGGCTGTTGACGGACGGGGCTATAACATTTTCGTAGTGGGACATCCCGGCAGCGGAAGAACCAGCTACATTCTCTCACGCCTTCAGGAAATCGCGGAGGGACTACCGGCACCTGATGACTGGCTTTACCTCTACAACTTCGACAAGCCCGGAGAACCTTTAGCCGTGAACGTTCCGGCAGGTCAGGGCAAAAAGTTACGTGATGAGCTTGATGAACTCTTGAAGGACCTGAAATCCGCAATCAGCAAGGCATTCGAGCAGAGCCAATACGAGGACGCAAAGGCCTCCCGGATCAAAGAATTTCAGGAGAAGGCCGGGGCAATCATGGACAAACTTCGTGCACGGGCAGCTAAGGATAAATTTTCCCTCAAGCGGACACCTCAAGGTTTCGTGAACATTCCCCTAGTCAAGGACAAGGACGAGGAGGGCCACGAGATTCTTCGTGAGCTCAAGCCCGAAGAGTATGAAGCCCTCGACGAGAAGAAGCAGAAGAAGTACCAGGCCGCCAGCGAGAAAATTTCCCAGCGGACTTTGGCGGGAATGCGTGAGATTCGCGACATGGAGAAGGCCCTGAAGGACAAGATAGCCGAACTTGAAGCGGAGATTTGCCGTGCCGCTATTGAGCCGTGCATGAGGGACTTGCGCGCGGAGTACAGCACAAATGATGCCTTCCTGAAGTGGTTAGCGAGATTCTCGGATGACGTTATCGAGAACTCTGGGGCGTTCGTTACTGCAGCTCGCGACGAGAACGCGGAGGTAGACTTCACGCGCTATCAGGCGAACCTGTTCGTCAGCAATGACCCCGACAAGGGCGCGCCGGTAATCTGGGAGACCAACCCGACGTACTACAACTTATCCGGCCGTGTCGAGTACGAGAGCCATCAAGGATACTTGTACACGGACTTCCGGAAGATTCTTGCTGGGGCTTTCCAGAAGGCCAACGGGGGATTTCTTGTGCTCGACGCTGAAAAGGTCTTGATGAACTCCATGAGCTGGGAGGCAATCAAGAGACTTCTGCGCACAGGAGAGGCAGCAATAGAGAATCTCGGTGAACAGTACGGAGCGCTGCCGATAGCCTCACTCAGGCCCTCACCCATAAGGATAGACACGAAGATTATCATGACCGGCTCACCGTATATCTATGAGTTATTGCAGTACTATGACCCGGAGTTCAGCAAGATCTTCAAGATTAAGGCCAGCTTTGACTACGACATGCCCCGGACCGCCGCAAACGAGAGAGCTTTAGCCCGTTACGTTGCGGAGACTGCCCGCCGAGAGAACTTGAAGCCCTTTGACGCTTCTGCACTGAGCGAGATTGTCGAGTGGGCGAGCCGTGAAGCTGAGGACCAGAACCTACTATCCGTTGAGGCCGGGAAGATTCGTGAACTCCTCGCCGAGTCCAACGCTTGGTCAGGGATTTCTGTTAAGTCGGCCAAGCCCAAGACCGGTGCCGTAACTCGTTCGGACGTTGTCAAGGCCATAGAGCACAAGAATTACCGTTCGGGGCTCTACCGGGACAAGTTAGCCCGGGCGTTCAGGGACGGAGTTATTCACATCGACACAACCGGCTCGGCAGTCGGACAGATTAACGGCCTCAGCGTGATAGACCTCAACGACTACAGGTTCGGCCACCCCTCGCGAATCACTGCGAACGTCTTCATGGGCCAAGAAGGAGTCGTGAACATTGAGCGTGAGGTGAAGATGACCGGCCCTATACACAACAAGGGATTAATGATTCTGTCGAGCTACTTGGGCAGGAAATACGCTCAGGATATGCCGTTGAGTCTCAGCGCACACATAACGTTCGAGCAGAATTATTCCGGCATTGAGGGCGACAGTGCGAGCTCTACGGAACTGTATTGCCTGCTGTCTGCGCTCTCCGGCCTCCCGTTGAAGCAGGGTATAGCCGTAACCGGGAGCGTTGACCAGTTCGGGACGGTACAGCCGATCGGGGGAGTGAACGAGAAGATAGAGGGCTTCTACGAGTACTGCAAGATAGCGGGCCTCACTGGTGAACAGGGCGTGATGATTCCGTCGACAAACATGCGGCACCTT
>JAFPZI010000137.1 GCA_017417365.1 Synergistaceae bacterium | reverse complement strand
CCTTCCGCATAAATAGTTTCCTCCTAAATATGATTTATGAATTTCTCTGGAACGGGCTAATCATATCAGCAAGATTCACCCCTGTCAAAACTCCCTCAGACTGTCCCGAATCACCTCCAGCATCAGCTCCACAAAACTCGAACATTCCGCCTCCCTGTCCGCTTTCCCCAGAGCGTCATAGTACTCTTTCTGCCTCGACTGTATCAACTCCTCAACCGGCAGCCAGAAAAATATCTCCCTCCACTGTCCAAGCAAAAGACTGTGCCACATCCTCCCAATTCTGCCGTTCCCGTCGCTGAATGGGTGAATGAACTCGAACTCATAGTGGAACACCGCGCTCTTCACCAGAACGTGAAGCCCAGACTCCCGATACCACGCGAACAGATTCCCAACGTGCTCAGGAACAAGCCCCGCAGGTGGTGCAATGTGTACCAGCCTCGTACCCTCAAACACTCCCACACCCCCAGAACGGAACCGCCCAGCCTCTCTCACAAGTCCCTTCATCATCAGACCGTGAGCCGTCAGAAGGTCATCTACCGACTCAGGGTCAAGCCTCAGCATAAGTTCATAGGCCTCATAAGCATTCTGGACTTCTCGAATCTCTATGGGACTGCCCAAAACTCTTTTGCCCTCAATCACTGCCGTAACCTGTTCCAGCGTCAGAGTGTTCTGCTCTATCGCCAACGTAGAATGAATTGTGCGTATCCTGTTCTCCCTGCGGAGGTGCGGGGCAGTCAGGGCCTTAGCGTTCAGAGCCTCGACGCGCCCCACAAGTTCGCAGACCTCACCGACAAGAACAGTAATATATTCAGTTACCGTGAACGGCGGGGAATACTTCATCACTCCCACTCAATCGTTGCGGGAGGCTTCGACGTTATGTCCAGAACAACTCGGTTAATCTCCTTGACCTCGTTGCAGATCCGTTTTGCCGTCCTGTCCAGAACGTCATAGTCAATCCTCACCCATTCCGCCGTCATCGCGTCCTGTGAGTGTATCGCCCTCAATGCCGCAACTTCCCTGTACGTCCGGCTGTCCCCCATCACACCGACGGACTTCACCGGCAGCAGCACGCAGAACGACTGCCATATCCCGTCATAGAGCCCGGCACTCTTCAGCTCCTCCCTGAAAATCGCATCGGCCTCACGGAGAGCATCGAGCCTCTTGCGCGTGATTTCCCCAAGACACCGCACAGCCAATCCCGGACCAGGAAACGGCTGACGTTCCACGAAAGAGTCCGCTAGCCCTATTAGCCGTCCGATCTGCCTTACCTCGTCCTTGAACAAGTCCCGCAACGGTTCTAGCAGCTTAAGTTTCATGTGTTCAGGGAGGCCACCGACGTTGTGGTGAGACTTGATTACCGCAGCTCCCTTCTTGCTCCCGCTCTCGATAACGTCAGGGTAAATCGTCCCCTGCAGCAGCCATTTTGCACCCTCAATCTTCCGCGCTTCCTCGTCGAATACCTCAATGAACAGCCGGCCGATAATCTTGCGCTTCTGTTCGGGCTCCGTTACTCCCTTGAGGGCCTCTAGGAACTTCTCCGACGCGTCAACGTACACCACGTTCAGGCCAAGAGCCTTGTAGGACTCCATGACTTCCTCAGGCTCATTCTTGCGCATTAGGCCGTGATTGACGAACACGCACCGCAAGTTCTGCCCGATTGCCTTGTTCACGAGGACTGCCGAGACGCTCGAGTCGACTCCTCCCGACAGACCGCACACGACCTTATCGCCCCCGACGGCCTCACGGATTCTCCCAACCGTTACGTTCACCCAGTCGGACAAGTCCCAGTCCCCGGAGCACCCGCAAATCCCGAAAGCAAACGCCCTCAGAATCTCCATGCCGTGTTCTGTGTGGACGACTTCCGGGTGGAACTGCAAACCGTAAAAGCCTTTGGCCTCGCTCTCAATTGACGAGATTACCCCGCCGTCAGTCGCTGAAGTAGCGGTGAACCCCTCAGGCAGTGAAGATACGTTATCCCCGTGGCTCATTAACACATTGAGCGTGTCGGGAAGGGACGCACCCAGAAGGCGGGATTGCGAGGTCCTGTGGATTCTCGTTACCCCGTATTCAGGTGAGCCTCCAGAACTCACAACGCCCCCAGTGAGCTTGGCCAAGAGCTGCATTCCGTAGCAGATTCCCAAGACAGGACACCCGAGAGCGAGAATCTTCGGGTCAATCGTGATAGCGTCGGGGTTGTTGACGCTGTCGGGTCCACCGGAAATTATTACTCCTTTGGGTGAATATGAGCTGACCTTTGCGGAATCAGAGTCCCAGTTCAGGATCACGCTGTGAACCTTCATTTCTCTGAGGCGGCGCGCGATGAGCTGCGTGAACTGTGAACCGCAATTGATGATTATGATATTTTCGTTCTGTGCCATACTGAGAAAAATTCCTCCGTAAGTTTTTGCGTAAAATTATACATGCCCGCAAAGTTTTCGGCGTGTTATATAATTTCTCGTTATCCCAACATATAGGAGGCAGTGAACTTTATGACCCTTTGCAGAAAAATTACTCTCTGTGCGCTAATAACCCTTCTGGCATTCCCTGCTTATGCTGATAACTTCGTGCCCGGTGAAGTCGTCGTAGTCCTCAAAGACTCAGGCACCGACACTACGGCATCATTTGCTGCGGCTTCTGGTATGACCGTCAAGGAAGTATATTCATCACTCTCTGAGGCAGGCGGGAACGTTTACGCCCTCTTTCAGGCCCAGACGGACTCACCCGACAAACTCGCCCGAGAACTCTTGCAGAACCCCCAAGTACTCGCGGCCTCCCCGAACTACAAAGTTTACGCCTCAGTTATCCCCAACGATACGAGCTTCTCTTCATGCTGGGGAATGGACTACATCAACGCTCCGGCAGCTTGGGACATGGCCACAGGCAGTGATACGGTCTACGTCGCGATTCTCGACTCCGGCATTGACAACACTAACCCCGACCTCACGGACAACGTTACCACAAGATACGGCAGCAACTTCATCAACCCCAACAATTCCACTATGGACGACTACGGACACGGTACCCACGTCGCGGGGATAATCGGGGCCTCAGCGAACAACTCAATCGGGATTGCCGGCATAAATTGGCACGTCCAGATGATTCCCGTGAAGGTCCTCGACAACAGGGGAGAAGGCACCGTCGCCACCGTAATATCTGGAATGAACTACGTTACTAACCTCATGAATCAGGGCCTCAACGTCAGAGCCGTAAACTTGTCGCTTGAGACCTACCTGACCCTTGAGCCGACTCACAACAACTTAGTTACCTTCCCATTGTGGCGGGCCTTCAAGGACTTGGACGCTCTGAACCAAGCAGTAATCACCGTAGCCGCTGGAAATTACTCCGTAGCTGTCGGACAGCCCACGACCAATACGAGATATTCATTGCGCGGTGAGCTAATCTACAACGCTGGGGATTACGTCTACCCTGCGTCATTTCAGGGCATCGACAACTTGATTTCTGTGGGAGCTGTGAACTCTGACGGGGATTTGGCCTCATTCAGCAACACTGGAGCGGACCTCCTCGCGCCGGGCGTGAACATTCTTAGCACTTGGCTTCAGAGCAGTACAAGGAACGTCCGGGATGACGGAGTGAGTCTCACCTCTCAGCAGGGTACGTCAATGGCGGCACCGTTTGTTGCTGGGACGGCTGCACTGCTCTCTTCGGTCATGCCCGGCAGGACAGGCTACCAGCTCAAGCGCGCGATTCTCGGGGGCATGGGTGCGGACGGTGTGCTCGACGTTGAGGAAGCATTGTACTACCAGAGCGACAACACGAACCTTCCCGAAGCCAGCAGTGAGTGGACGAGCTACAGGGACTACCAGAGCTACACCCCGTCAAATCAGACGACCACCACAACCAACAATGACTCATCGAGCGGCTGCAACGGAGCATCAGCAGGAATATTTGCGCTTCTGGCAGTTATTCCGCTCTTGAGGAAATATATATATTAGGAGGAATCTTTCTTGGACTTACGCGCCATGAGGGCATTATTGATTCGTATGGGCCTCAAAGATTTTGCTGTGAAATTGAGCCATACGAGATTCGCTAGGGTCCTGCAGGGTATCAACTACTCTGCGGGGCTCAGGAAGCACAAGGAAGAGATTCGGCAGGTGTTCGGAATGCTTGCCGATGATTTTTCCCGTGAGACACTGAAGGCTGTAATCCACGCCAGCAAGACAGGGGACTACAGCAGAATGAGGGAGTTCAACGTGAGACCGCAATACTTCCTTAAGGATATTTGCGTACCATCGAGTAGGGAAATCTACGTAGACGGGGGGGGGGTATAATGGAAATGACGTACTACACTTCCTGACGAGCTATGTAACTGACATTAACAACTGCAAGGCCTATATCTGGGAGCCTGACGAGGAAAACATAGCCAAGATTTCCGCAAACCTTCAGGAATACACCAGCCATTATGAGGTCAAACCCTTCGCAATGTGGAGCAAACGTGAACAGCTTCACTTCTCAGGAACAGGGAGCGTAATATCCCAAGTCAGCAAGTTCGGCAAAGTCATAGTTCAGGCCGACAGCATCGACAATCAGCACTTAGACGAACCCGTAACCTTCATCAAGATGGACATTGAGGGAGCAGAGCCCGACGCACTCAGGGGAGCAGAACGGACAATCCTCAAGTACAAACCCAAGCTGGCAATCTGCATCTACCACCAGCCCTCACACCTCTACGAGATCCCAATCTGGATTAAGACCAGAGTCCCAGAGTACAAGATCTACATTCGGCACCACTCGAACTCCCTCACTGAGACCGTGTGCTATGCTGTGCTCTAATCACTTGTCAAAATCGTAATGAGCTGATAAAATCTCTCATTGTGAAATTGAACATTGCCGGTGTGGCTCAGAGGTAGAGCAGCGCACTCGTAATGCGCAGGTCAACAGTTCGAATCTGTTCACCGGCTCCATTAACCCAGAAGATAACAACCCGTCTTAACGCAAGGCGGGTTTTCTCGTATCCAGTCATTGTGATTGTGAATCAGGTAAGTTTGATTGAGTTCAGAAAATCGCTGTTGTTCTCCGTCTGCCTAAGTTTGTCAAGAATGAGGTTGAGTGCTCCGGCCTCATCGACTCCGGCAATACGTTTCCTGAGAATCCATAAGCGTTTGAGTTCGTCTTCAGGCATAAGCAATTCTTCTCGCCTAGTGCCCGACTTTGTGATGTCGATTGCTGGGAAGATTCTTTGTTCCGCGAGTTTCCTCGACAGGTGAAGCTCCATGTTGCCCGTGCCCTTGAACTCCTCGTAGATAACGTCATCCATTCTTGAGCCGGTATCAGTGAGTGCCGTACCGATTATTGTCAAGCTCCCGCCCTCCTCGAAGTTCCTCGCTGCCCCGAAAAATCTCTTGGGGAAATACAGCCCGGAAGGGTCAAGCCCTCCAGAGAGAGTCCGTCCCGACGGAGGTACCGTCAAGTTCGACGCTCTGGCCAGCCTAGTTATCGAGTCCAGAAGAATCACAACGTCCCTCTTGGCCTCAACGAGCCTCTTGGCCTTCTCCAGTGCGAGATTTGCTACTCTGATGTGTTCGTCTGCGGGGCGGTCAAAAGTCGACGCGATAACTTCACCATCAATTGAGCGCGCAATGTCCGTAACTTCTTCGGGCCTCTCGTCAATCAATAAGGCCATAATGATTATGTCTGGTGAATTTGCCGTGATTGCCCGTGCTATCCGCTTGAGGAGGGTAGTTTTTCCGGCTTTTGGCGGTGAGACTAATAGTGCCCTCTGACCGAGTCCTATTGGCGCAAACATGTCGACAAGTCTCGTGGCCAAGTCCTTCGGGTCATGTTCGAGGCTGAGTCTGACGTTCGGGAATATCGGCGTGAGCTGAGCGAAGACCGGTCTGTGCCGTGAGTGTTCGGGGTCCGAGAAGTTCACAGTTTCCACGCGTAATAGTGCCTCGTAGTGCTCCTGATCTCTCGGAGGACGGATTAATCCCCAAATTACGTCGCCGTTCCTGAGCCCGAAGCGTCTTATTTGTGAGGATGATAAATACACGTCGCTGTCGGTCGGGAGCATTCCCTTCGGCCTGAGAAACCCGAAATTCTCGGGGAGAATCTCCAGCGTCCCGCCCCCAAAACGGTAATTCATGCTCTCTGCCTGCGCCTTAAGGATTGCGATAATCACGTCGTCCTTGCGCATGGTTACTGGAGCGTTCACGTCGAACTCTTTGGCGAGCTTCCTCAAGTCCGGCACGGTCTTAGAGGCTAACATAGCGTAAGTGTATTTCGGCTTCGGGTGCTGAATCAACCCGCGCTTATACCCCTTTCGCTGCTCCTGCCCGTCTTGGCCGTCCTGGTCGTCGGAGTCGTCAGAGTCTTCGGCCTCGTCTGGCTCGTCGGTCTCGTCAGGCTCTTCCGGCTCGGGTAAAATGTCCGGCTCTTCCTGTTCGTCAACTGGTGAGTCAAGAACTTCGTCGTCCATTGGTTCGTCAGCGTAATCTTCCTGAATTTCTCGCACTTCTTCTATCAGCTCCTCCTCTGTTAGGCCCGAATGTGCAGGCAGCACTATCGGGTCCCGCTCCGTGTCTGCTGTCTTCCTGCGTCGTGTTGTCTTCGTCTTGGCTGTCTGTTCCGGCTCTGGTTCTGTCGATTTTCGTCTGGGCATTGGTCTAGTTCCTTACTGTATATGATGAGAAATCGGGGAGCAAGTTTTGTGTTACTCCCCGCCGTGATTTACTGCTTAGTTCATCTTGTTGATTAGGCTCAACATCTCCGGACTAAGTGATTTATGTTCACTCCATGCACGCTCCAACGGGCTGAGCACGAGTTTGTGATTAATGTTACCTACAATCATGCCGGAATTGCCGATCTTGAGGTTATCTGCTGCGAACGCTCCCATCATATTTGCGAGCACAACGTAAAACGACGTAGGGTGTCCTCCGCGCTGAATGTAGCCGAGCACCGTAACACGAGCGTCATAGCCCCCTGCGTCGGCGAGCTGTTCACGCATTTCGGCAGCACTCATCACGCCCTCAGCAAGCACTATCAGCGTGTGGGTCTTGTGCAGTGAGTAGGAGTTCTTGAGGATCTTGACGAGGTTCCCAATACTCAGGGGCAGTTCAGGCACTACGGCATATTCCGCACCAGTCGCTACGGCAACTTCTAGGGCCAAGAATCCGGCGTTGCGTCCCATGACCTCAACGACAAACAGTCTCTGGTGGCTGGAGGCAGTATCACGCAGCTTCATGATGGCCTCAAGAGCAGTGTTTACGGCAGTGTCAAAGCCTATGGTCTCGTCCGTGCCGGTAATGTCGTTGTCGATTGTCCCGGGAATACCTATCGTAGGAAAGCCCAAATCGTGGAGTGCTTTAGCCCCGTGAAATGACCCGTCCCCGCCGATAACCACGAGCCCGTCAATCCCGGCATCCTTCATCCTCGCAATAGCCTCTTCACGGCCCTCGGGGGTCCTGAAGCGTTCACTTCTGGCAGTCCTAAGGATTGTTCCGCCTTTGTGGATTATCCCGCCCACTGCCTGATGGTCGAGCGGTATGAAGTCCCCGTCAATGAGACCCTCATAGCCCCTCATCACTCCGATGCATTCCTTATCGTTGAACATACAGGTTCGGGCAACAGCTCTCAACGCCGCATTCATCCCCGGCGAGTCTCCTCCGCTCGTAAGTACAGCGATACGGTTCATCTTGTTCATGATTGCAATTCTCTTCCTTTCTCGTTTGCTGTAGTATTTAGTGGATTAGCTCAATATTTTAGCTATTGTGCCTGTAATTCGTCTATGCGTGAATTGACTTCATCATACTCTTTTGTGAGCGCGTCTAACTGTTTCTGCAAGGCCTGACGGTCAGCGTTGAGCTTCTCCATTCGCTTTAGGAGACGGTCAATCTCGAGCCTGTTAGCTGCCTTCCCGCCTCCGATTCTGCCCCTGTCCTTCTTGAGGTCCCACACCCAAATAACGTCCCCCCTCGCGGATAGTGCGTGGCTTATTGCGCTGTCGAATATCACACGGACATCTTTGGCTCCTGCGAGAATTTCTTTGCCAGTCTTCGGGTCATATCGCGGGAAAAACACCATCCCGTCCCGTGCTCCGAGAATCTTGAAGTTGAAGCGTTTATCGTAGTCTATTGGGGAATACTTCTTGCCGTTCACAACCATCGTGATATGTCTGTCGAAGGGGCTCGCATACATCGGGAGGCCCCTGACGTAAATATCAATGTGGAACGGAATAGACTCGGCCAAGTTAAGATTCTTTAGGAGGGTGTACTTGTAGTTCTCTGTCTCGTCAGCTGTCCATAAGTTTTTCTCGGCTTCGGCAGCTACTAGGGCTTCAACGTATTCGTTAGAGTAGTATGTGGCTCTGAGTCGTATGCTCTGGTCTCCGTCCTTGTCGGTGTAGTTGTCCTCGTGGGTCCAGCTGCGTAGAACTGCCTCATCACTGGCAGCTTCGGCCATAACCGGCAACAGTAAGAGTAACATAATCACTGACGCTAAAAATTTCCTGCTGAGCATCATATCGATTCCTTCCAGTTATAGATTTTCATTAATGAGCTTCATTGTCGACTGGGCTATTATTGGGGTAATTAACATTGTGAGGGTATTATACAACAAGTTTGAGGCAATCAGACATAACGTATACGGCTGATTTGTCCCTCACTTGTATTATAATAACAACGAAATTCACTCAATGGAGGTTAATATTAACTATGGCACTTAACATCGCGAAAACAGCAGCGGCTGACTCTCTTACTATTGCGCTCGACGGCCGCCTCGACACAACTACTGCTCCTCAGCTTGAGGCAGAACTCAACGCTTCCCTTGACGGCGTGAAGACCCTCGTGTTCGACATGGAGAAGTTAGCCTACGTGTCATCCGCGGGACTTCGTGTATTGCTGAAGGCCCAGAAGACCATGAACAAGCAGGGCAGCATGACAATCAAGAATGCTGGGTCGGAGATTATGGAGATCTTCGAGGTAACTGGCTTTGACGAAATCCTGAACATCGAGAAGTAGTTCATTCTTTGATTTTCCTCTGGACACTAAGCAGCTGGCAGAGCCTTGCTATCCTGAATACTGCCAGCAATTTTTGTCCTCTGCTCCGGCTCTGTGCAGACAGCGGGCCTCATGAAGATTGTTGACTCTCCCGCTAAAACATGTTAGGTTATGCGAGATTCATGAGGATAATTTGTATTGCTGGAGGCTAAACAGCAGTTACCCGAAAGCTATAAATCCTTCACGAATTATTATCTTAACGAAAGGAGGTAACCGTTTACAGAGACTTTTGCTCCTCCATAATTTTCTGGGCTGATAGGCAGCGATAAAGCAGGCTGTTCTGTTAATCCTGTCCGTAAAGGGCAAAGTGTTATAGTTTTGCCTTACGTTATGTCGTGAACGAGGAAAGGGGCAGGGAACAAGTCTTCTATAACGGTTAATAATGATATGGGACTCAATGTCAACAAAACAGTATCTGCTGACTCACTGATTATTGCGCTTGACGGCAGCCTGGACACCAATACCGCCCCTCAGCTTGAGGCAGAACTCAACGCTTCTCTTGACGGCGTGAAGACCCTCGTGTTCGACATGGAGAAGTTAGAATACGTGTCATCAGCGGGGCTTCGTGTGCTGCTCAAGGCCCAGAAGTTCATGGACGAACAGGGCAGTATGATGGTCCGCAATGTATGTCCAGAGATTATGGAAATCTTTGATGTAACGGGCTTTGACGACATTCTGACCATCGAGAAGTAATTCATGTTAGATTTCCATCCAATAAGCCTTGACGTTAAGGAGCTGGTAGAGTCCTACACGTTCAAATACGGTGAAGGGTCCTGTCAGCACTCTTTTGTGTCGTCATGGACTCTCCGCCACAAGTACGGCGATGAGTTCTGTGAACATGAAGGTTTCCTCTACACATTGCGCTCCAAGCTTTGTACGGAGGGTGAGAGAATCTATCTTTTCCCTCACGGAGAGCGGAGTGATAGTGCCGCCCTCACACGTGCAGTGCAGAATGTTATCGATGACGCCCACGAGCACAACTGCCGCGTGAAGTTCCAGACTTTAACACAAAGCGCAAAGGACATAATCACGAGTCTTTTTCCCGGGAGATTCACAGCGGAATACAGCCGCGACTGGTCGGAATATATCTACAGAACCGAAAACATGTACATTCCCGAAAACATGATTTCGCCTTCAGCCCATCACCTGATGAGAAAACGCAGGAGCATAAGGACTTTCCGCAAGGATTATGACGGGAGGTTTACGGTAACAAGAATCTCGCCTGAACATATCGGAATGATAAAGGAGTTTCAGGAGGAATGGCTCGACGAAAAATTGATGAACGATGATAACCCGATCCTTGAGAGGCAGCTTGAGGAGGAAAATTTTTCTGTACAGAGGGCACTTGATGATTTCTTTGCTCTCGGTCTTTCGGGAATCGTTGTGTTCATTGACGGAGAGTTGAAGGGCTACGCATACGGCTCAAAGTTAAGCGGTGAATGTTATGACGGTGCAGTCGGCAAGGGGGCTCGCTTTATCCCGAACATTTCGCCGTTCCTGAAGCATGAACTGGTCAGGCTGTGCTGTGAGGAGTTCCGTTACATAAACCTTGAGGAAGATTTAGGCGTTAAGGGTCTGCGCGAAATGAAGACCGAATACATGCCCGAATACATGATAGAGAAATATACGGTAACCGAAATATGAATCGTATTGAAGCAAATATCTCACTGTTAATCATAACGTTTTTTGCGGCTGTGCAGTATGCCTTCCTGATATGGGTTCCCGAATCGGTGTCGTATTTTGCGTTTATGTGCATAACGAATCTTGTGGGGCTGATTATGTCGCTGTGTTTCTTCTTCGGGGAACTCTTCAGGCTTGACATGAGGCAGGTGAAGCAGAGCATGATACTTTCAGGGGAGCTTGTGGTATTCAACTTGTTCTTGCTGATGGGGATACAGGGGCTCGGCTCAACGATTACGAACGCTTTTTTGTCGACGAACTTTATATTCATTGCGCTGATAGCGTTTCTGTCGTACAAGCAGCTTCCTTCACGAGAGACTCTCTGGGGTATCTTCACTGTTCTTGTGGGGCTGTTCATCATGGCAGGTGCGGAGATACATACACTCTTCAGCCTGAGCGCGTTTTACCTCACCCTGTCGAATATAGCTTTTGCCTTCTACCTTGTGAGCGTCGGTAAGTACTCTTCATCGTCCAATCCAGCAATTATAGCAATGGGGCAGATGTTCTTCTGCTTCGTCTTCAGCCTTGTGCTTTGGGCTGGGGATGCTGTGTTCTTCGGGGCGGATTTCTCCCTTCCGACGAAGCCGGAGTTCTGGGGGAGCGTGATTTACGTGAGCTTCTTCATACGTGGGCTTTACGGAATAGTTCAGGTTTACGCACAAAGGTACGTTTCTGCTCTGAGTGCCTCGCTGATTTTCTCGACAGCAATAATAATGACTATGGCGGTATCACCCATAATGACAAAAATTCTCGGGATTCCGCCGGAAGTCATAACTTGGCCGAAGATTATCGGGAGCGTGTTTATGATTGCGGGAATATTGATGACTGAGCCGGAGTTTGTCGCACTGATTAGGAGGCTGTTACGTCATGCGTGAGAGAGTGAAGCTGATTGTGATTTGTGCCCTAGCATATCTCCTCATGGACGCTCCCGTACAGATGACGCAAATTCTGCCGAGTTACGCGGGGATCAAGAACTTTCTGCCGTCGGTGCTGGGACTCTTCTTCGGGGCTTGGGGCGTAATAGGCTGTGTGATTGGGTGTGTGGTCTCGGCGTGTCCCGTGAATCCCGACATCCCCGCCGTGCTCCATGAGTGTTGGTGCATCATCGCGACCGGCCTCGTGATGTTCATTGGCTGGCACCTCACCTCAAAGTCTCACCGCCCCTCCCTCAAGACATGGCCGGATTACGCTCGCTATATTCTCCTGCTGGCCGGAGGGTGCGCACTCTGCGGAAAAGCCCCCGTATCAGCCGCCTATTTCCTCACGGGACTCACAATAGGAATCCCCGTAACTATTTTGTTCTCATCACTCCTCTACATTGAGCCCGTAATACCCAAACGATATACATATTTCCCTGACGCTGAGTTCTGCCTTCTCCCTAATGCCGAGTCCATCGAGGGAGCAAACGAGATTCTCGAGATGTCAGCAATGAAGCGCGGCGTGAAAATGAAACGTATACTCGAGATTCAGAGCTGTATAGAGGAGCTCGCAATACGAATCCAGAAGGCTCACCCTGACGCAAAAATTTCTGTGTCGGTGATGTTCGGCGAGGCAATATCGGCAAGACTTCATTATGGCGGGAAAAAATACAACCCTTTCATCCTTGACAAAAACGAGGACGAAATTGACATAATGAGCCTCAAAATCATAAAGCACCGCGCAATTCGGGCATCATTCACTTATTCTGACGGTGAAAATTTGGTACATGTAGTAGTGTAGGAGGTCTTATCTAAAACATGCGCAGGTACACAATAAGGAAAAAGGTTCAATCTATCGTCCTGTATATCTCCCTGATAGCGTTAATCATCACAGGAGCAATAGGCATTTTCGGGATGTTCAGCATACGGAAGGACAGCGAGTCGGCTCTGATAAGCCAGATGGAAGATAACCTAAAGGCAATCATAGACGCAAAATCAGATCTGGCAGACTCGGAATTAGAACGCTATGCAGGATATATCACCAACTTTGCGATGTGCATCGAAGAGCTTTACCACAAACCTTATTATTACGTTCCACGCGAAGTTTTCCCATGCAGGCGCGAAACTGAAGGCCAAATCGTAATGCAGCGTTCACTCGCAAATCAAAGCGTCGACGTGAACAGCGTTATGGATGAGATAAAAATTCTCGGCAATACCGAATCTGACTGGGCCCCTGTCATGGAAAGCTACAACGGTACTATATTCGTGATTTATGCCGCGACGGAGTCGGGATTCATGATCAGTTACGGCGTGAACTCCCTCGAAGCATTGCCGGAAGAAGGACAGACGGAATACTATTACGATTTCCATTCGCGCCCGTGGTACAAAGAAGCCAAAGAGAAGGGCAGAGTCATCTTCACAGACATATATTCAGACAGCTACAATCGCGGATTGATGATAACCTGTGCTGCTCCGTTCTATGACGCTAAGGGGAAATTCGCGGGCGTTGTGGCTATGGACATGCTGATAGGGGATTTGTACAACTCAATAGTTGATGTTGACTTGGGCAAAGACTCCTATACCTTCCTCGCTGACAAGGCCGGAAAAATCATAATCCCCGGCGGAGAGTCCCGTCATATCTCCACGATAACAAAGAGCCTCGCGGATACAATCATGGCGGGCAAGCAGGGCGTATCACTCTCGGACAGCAGAGTCTATTACGCCTATACCCCCATAAAGAGCACGGGCTGGACCTTGTGCGCGAGCATTCCTGAGAGCGTAATTCTTGAGCCGGTGAGGTCCATGAATGAGCGGATCATATTCACGATTCTGTCATTCATGGGAGCATTCGTGATTGTGGTTGCGCTCGCTGTCGTCGCTGCACGGAAATTCTCTCATAAGCTCACCGCCCCGATAATCGCACTTGAGGAGGACGTGAAGAAAATCTCCGGCGGAAATCTCGACTATAGGGCAGAAATCCGCAGTAATGACGAAATAGGAGACCTCGCTAAATCCTTCAACGACATGGCCGCCTCCCTCAAGGATTACGTGAAGAACTTGGCCGCAGTTACCGCCGAGAAGGAGCGCATTGGTGCGGAGCTCAACATAGCGACACAGATTCAGGCCGACATGTTGCCGAGAATCTTCCCGCCCTTCCCTGACCGCAAAGAGTTCGACATTTACGCCACAATGAATCCCGCTAAGGAGGTCGGAGGCGACTTCTATGACTTCTTCCTGATTAATGACGACCATTTGGCACTGGTCATGGCCGATGTGTCTGGAAAAGGGGTCCCTGCGGCTCTGTTCATGGTCATAGCTAAGACTCTCATCAAGAACCGCGCCCAGATGGGAGAAACTGTGAACCCTTCCGAGATTCTCGCGGACGTGAACAACCAGCTTTGTGAAGGCAACGATGCCGACCTGTTCGTAACTGTCTGGCTCGGGATTCTAGAGCTCTCTACGGGACATGTCGTGTGTTCAAACGCCGGCCATGAGTACCCGGCAATCAGGAGGGCCGGAGGGAATTACGAACTCTTCAAGACAAAGCAGAGCCCCGCAGTCGCAACTATGGAGAATATGAGATTCCGGCAGAGTGATTTCACCCTTGAACCCGGAGATAATTTGTACCTCTACACTGACGGAGTCGCTGAGGCAACAAACATTCATGAGGAGCTTTACGGGACTGACCGAATGCTGGAAGTCCTGAACACTACGGAGAATATGGACGCACAAAAAATCCTCGCGGCCATGAAGAAATCTGTTGACGAGTTCACGGGAGAAGCCCCGCAGTTTGATGATATAACTATGCTTTCTCTGAGGTACTTCGGCAAATGCTGAGGAGGAATATCGCCGTCGAGATTGTTGCGGTCTTCGTTGTGGTGATTGCGCTTCTTGCGGTCTTCGTGTGCGTCAAGGGCTATGACGAGTTCACAACATCCGCAGAGACTCAGTACGAGGATTGCGCCTACAACACCGCACGTACAGCCGCGACAATGATAGTCTCTGAGCTTCTCACTGGAGGGATTGCCGGTGCTGAGTTCCAGATGCGGTTCAAGATGCTCAATGACGAATGGGAACGCCTCGCCAACACTCAGGATGCGACATTCATATACCTCATACGCCCGGACAAGACCGACTACAATCACATTACGTTCTTCTTGAGCGTGATGAACAGTTCCGAGAATTATGACCGTTACCCGAGCGGCTATGTCCGGAAGACTTCGAGTGAGGAATACCGCCAAGCCTACAGGGAAATCTGCGAGAACGGCAAGAAGATGGCTACGATATTCCGCGACAAAGGAGACAGTGAGACCGGACACCACATTACCGTCATGATTCCCGTGAAGACGAAAGGCTCTCAGACTGTGGACTGGATTCTATGTGTACAGCGTCAGATGGAACGCCTGAACTTTTACCGCAAGTCCTACGTGAGGCATGTTGCGATTGCTGCGGCGGCTGTGTTGGGGTTTGTCCTTGTGGTTTACGGAATCTACTTGGGGCGTGTGCTGATTGTTCCGCTGAAGAGGATTGCTGCGGAGGCCATGAGGTTTGCGGGTGAACACACGAAGCCCGAGTCGCCTCTAGGACATCACATCACTGCCAATAACGAAATAGGCATGTTAGCCCGGACTGTCGACACTATGGAGTCCCAGCTCCTGAGCTACGTAGACAGCATTACACGAATCACTAAGGAGCGCGCGCAGATCAAAGCCGAACTCAACATAGCTGCAGAGATTCAGTTAGGGATGCTGCCCCGTGAATATCCGCAGAGGAAGGAGTTCGAGCTGTTTGCGTCAATGACTCCGGCTAAGGAAGTCAGCGGAGATTTCTACGACTTCTTCATGGTTGATGATGACCATTTGGCTTTGGTGATTGCTGACGTGTCCGGGAAGGGGATACCTGCCGCTCTGTTCATGACGACATCGAAGGCCCTGATTCGAACGCGTACCAAGATGGGCGGGAGTCCTGCTGAGATTCTCGCGGACGTGAACAGGCAGTTATGCGAGACCAATGAAGGTGAACTGTTCGTAACGGTTTGGCTCGGGATTCTCGAGGTCTCTACGGGAAAAGTTACAGCCTCCAACGCCGGGCACGAATACCCCGCAATCATGAGGGCAGGAGGACACTATGAGCTACTGAAGGGCAAGAACAGTCCCGCAGTCGCAATTATGGAGGGTATGAAGTTCACGCAGAATGAATTTGTGCTCAATCCCGGCGACAACTTATTCATCTACACTGACGGGGTCGCGGAAGCCACGAGCATTCACGATGAGCTTTACGGCACTGACAGAATGCTGGAGGCTCTCGGCACTACTGAAGGTATGTCTGTGGAGGACGTTTTAGCCGTGATGAAGAAGTCCGTTGAGGATTTCACGGGGGAGGCTCCGCAGTTCGACGATTTTACGATGCTGGCACTTCAATATCACGGAAAGGAGTAACACAAATGCACGAACTTATCACAGATGCCAAGACAGAGAACCTTGACGAAGTACTGGACTTCATTGACCAGCACCTGGAGGAATGGGGCTGCAGCATGAAGACCTCAACGCAGATCAACATAGCGGCAGAAGAAATCTTCGTGAACATTGCCCATTACGCTTACGGCGAGGAAGGCGGGAAGGCCCGCATAACCATTGAGCGCAAGGGAGATGACGCAGAGATAACTTTCACCGACAGCGGAGTCCATTATGACCCGCTCGCTAAGGAGGACCCTGACGTTACCCTGAGTGCTGAGGAGAGGCAAATCGGCGGGCTTGGTATATACATCGTCAAGAAGAGCATGGACTCCGTGAGCTACGAATACCGGGACAAGCATAATATCTTGAAGATCAGCAAGGCTATCGGGTGAGTGAGTCATGTTTGTAGGACGCAAAGAGGAACTAGCTAAACTCGAACAGGCATACAGGCACGACGGGTTCAGCGTATTTGTAGTGTTCGGGCGTGATGGTGCGGGCAAGACGGCACTTCTTGAGGAGTTCTGCAAGGACAAGGACGCAATATTTTTCACGGCCTCACACGTAAGCTCAAGGGCCAACCTGTCAAGATTCTCGCATGAGGTCCTCAAGTACTATAACGATGAGAAACATGAACCGTTCGCTTTCTGGGATAATGCCTTCTCCTACATAGCGGACAGACAGCACAAGAAGCCGGAAGGTGCTCCGAGACTGGTTATTGTCCTAGAAGATTTCGCAGAGATAGCCAGTCAGGACGTAGCCTTCATGGACGTATTGCAGAACTCTATAGGCAAAATTCCTAAGGACAGCGATATATTCATGGTCCTCACGAGCAGCAATGCCAGCTTTGTACGCTCTGCACTCATGAACAAGAACTCTTTTCTTTCGCGAAGATTGTCGGGCGGGCTTGACCTCAAGAGATTCACACTCACTGATGAGATCGTCCAGCACATGACCCAAGAGGCCGCAAAATATTCTGATGGTGTGGACGCGAAGAGGTTCGTGAAGTTTTCTGTTGATGATGTGATTCTCCGTGAGGGTGAGGAAAATTCCGAGATGTATAAGATAATTTCCGGGCGGGCTTTGTGCTACTTTGACTACGAGACCGATGATGAATATCTCGTTGGGACTCTCAATGAGAACCGTACCTTCGGAGAGTTCTCGCTTCTGACTGGCAAGCCTGGAATCTATACGGTAGTGGCCTTCACGGATGTCTTAGTGCTGAGGATAGGGCAAGGGGAGTTCGCGAAATTCATCGAGATGAACGCCGCCAATGCCGAAGAAATCATGCAGAACATGGCCAGAATGATTAACGTCCTCAAAGTTAATATAGACCTGCTCAGGTCGGAGTCGGGGGGCGAATCGTAAATCTTTGCAATGAAATAGTTAATGTGATATTCTAACTTCATTCAAATTCTCAACAATACAATAAAGGAGGAGCTTGTCGGATATGGGATTTCGTACTATTGAAGAGCTTTGTGCTGAGCTTGACGAGAAGCGTAAATCTGCGCTGGCCGGTGGCGGTAAAGAAGCCGTCGACAAACAGAAGGCCAAGGGCAAAGGTACTGCGCGCGAACGTATAGCACAACTGCTTGACCCTGACTCGTTCGTGGAGATTGACGAGTTCGTAACTCACCGCTGCACAAACTTCGGCCTTGAGGACAGAAAGCCTCTGGGTGATGGAGTAGTTACGGGCTGGGGGACGATTGAGGGCAGGAAAGTATTTGTGTTCAGTCAGGACTTCACGGTGTTCGGAGGTTCTCTAGGTGAGAAGCATGCGGACAAGATCTGCAAGGTTATGGATATGGCTATGCAGATGGGCTGCCCTGTTATCGGCCTCAACGACTCGGGCGGAGCAAGGATTCAGGAGGCAGTGGACGCGCTCAACGGTTACGGAAAAATCTTCAAGCGCAACACGTTAGCCAGCGGGGTAATCCCACAGTTCAGCGTAATTCTTGGCCCGACTGCAGGTGGAGCGGTCTACAGTCCTGCACTTACGGACTATATCTTCATGGTTGACGGTGAAAGCGTTATGCACATTACCGGCCCGGAGGTCATCAAGGCAGTTACAGGCGAGGCAATCACCAGCGAGGACTTGGGGGGCGCGAAGGCTCATAACACCGTGAGCGGAGTCGCACACTTTGAGGCCAAAGACGAGGCGGAGTGTTTCGCTCAGGTGCGTAAAGTTCTGTCGTATCTTCCCCTCAACAACTTAGACGATGCTCCGTTCAAGGCCACTAATGACAGCGTGGACCGTGCGGACCCTGCGTTACGTGAGATCGTTCCGGTGAATCCCAACAAAGGCTATGACGTTCACGAGGTCCTGACGAAAGTTCTCGACGACGGAGAATTTACGGAAGTCCAAGCGGGCTGGGCCAAGAACATCGTAACCGGCTACGGCAGAATCGGCGGGCGTTCTGTGGGTATCGTTGCGAACAACGCGGACGTTCTCGCAGGGTGCCTGGACATTGACGCTTCGGACAAGGCCTCAAGATTCATCCGGCACTGCGACGCGTTCAACCTCCCTGTAGTAACGTTCGTGGACGTTCCCGGCTACCTTCCCGGAGCGGATCAGGAGCACAACGGGATAATCCGTCAGGGCGCGAAAATGCTCTATGCCTACAGTGAAGCCAGCGTGCCTCTGGTGAGCGTGGTAATGCGCAAGGCTTACGGCGGTGCGTTTATCGCAATGGGGAGCAAGTCTCTCGGTGCTGACGTGGTATTGGCTTGGCCTCAGGCAGAAATTGCCGTAATGGGCGCGGAAGGTGCAGCTAGCATTGTGTTCAAGAACGAGATTAACTCTGCTGATGACCCGAGCGCAAAGAGGCTCGAGAAGATTGACGAGTACCGTGAGGCGTTCGCTAATCCCTACAGGGCAGCAGAAAGAGGCTACGTTGACCGCGTAATCATGCCAGAGGAGACCCGCAAAGCTGTATACATGGCACTTGAGGGTATCGAGAGCAAGCGTGAGGCTCGTCCGGCCAAGAAACACGGAGTAATCCCGCATTAAGACAGGAGGGGAAAATACATGCATTTCGAGGGAATATCAGGAGCAATTAACGTCAGTATAGTAGCATTCTCGATAGTGTTCGGGGTACTTTTGGTGCTCACTGGAGTAATCTACGGAATGAAGCTCTTTGCTGGCGGCGGCGAAAAAAAAAATGATGTAATCCCCGCCAAACCATCACCCAAGCCCGCACCTGCACCCGTTAAGGCTGTGAGCACTCCTGCACCTTCAGGGGACAAGGCCAAAATCGTAGCGGCAATCACGGCAGCAATCGTTGAGTTCACAGGAAGTTCTGACTTCAGGATTCTGTCAATACAGCCGGAAGGACAGGGTCAGGTTTCACGGGATTACTGGACATCAAGATGGAAGACGGCGGGGATGTTGGGCCTGAACTCTAACAGGCTGACCCGCAAGTGGCACTAATCACAACGAAAGGAGAACATGAATCGTGAGCAATAAATACAGAGTAATAGTTGACGGAACGGCCTATACAGTCGAGGTCGAGAGTCTCGGAGCTGGAGCACCCATGCCCGCACCCGTTGCACCTGCAGCACCTGCAGCACCGGCAGCACCCGCACCGGCACCCGCACCAGAAGCACCCGCAGCACCCGCACCCGCACCCGTTGCTGACGACGCTATGACGGTTACGGCACCGATGCCCGGGAAGATTCTCAGCGTCAAGGTCAACGTAGGGGACAGCGTGAACAGCGGAGATTTGGTGCTCATGCTCGAGGCCATGAAGATGGAGAATGAAGTTTTCGCGACGGCCTCCGGGAAAGTTACGGAGATCCGCGTGAAGTCCGGCGACAACGTGAGCACCGGAGACGTATTGATGGTGATTGCGTAAGAAAAATTCTGCCCTCCTGTGAAGTTTTCGGGAGGGCCCGGCCATTTATCACAAGGAAGGTGAGGGTTTATGCGTAAGGTTTTCGCGCTGGCGGTTCTGGTGTGCCTGCTCGTGTGCAGTGTATCGGAGGCCGCGAGGTTTAGGCATTTCCCGGCGGACGGTGTATGTGTCGGGGACTATGTGAGATTTCGTGATAGGCCCGGCCTGAGGTCCAGAATTTTGGGCAGACTGATGAAGGGCGATCAGGTTACGGTGGTTTCACAGGTAACGGTCGGTAGGGAGCTTTGGTGTGAGATCTATGACCCGTATGAAGATGACGGTACTGTGTGGGTCTCCGGGAAGTATATAGTTCCCCTGCGTTAGTCTGAGTGAAGGCAGAGTGAGGCGGTCTCGTTCTGCCTTTGTTATTCTTTCACTTATCCTTATAGTGTCCTCTGCAGTGGGCAATATAGATTCTGCCGTCCTCTGCATGATAGACTAGCCGGTCTTTCTTGTTGATGTGTCTGCTGTATTCGCCCTGTAAATCTCCTGTCAATGGCTCAGGGTGTCCAATCCCCTCACTGCACCCGTTGCGCTCTATGTCCCTGATGAGGTCATTAATACGCTTCAGAGTTTTCTTGTCCTGTGCCTGCCAGTATAGATAATCTTCCCATGCGTCATCCGACCAGATTTTTTCAGTCATCATTGCCCTCTATTAAGTCGTGAATATGTCCCTTGCCCTCTCTGAGTTCCTTAACTGACTTAAGCACATAGGCCTGATTTTCTGGGGAGTAAAACGGGTCTGGGGTCTGCTCTATAGGAAACGGTATGCGCTTCTCCCTGAGCACTGCTTTGACGAAAAGATTTACGGCTGTCGAGACGTTCAGCCCCACAGAATCACAGAACGCAGAAAAATCCCTGCTGTCTGTCTCGTCAATGCTGGCTGTTATTGTTGATGTCGGCATTGCTATATCCCTCCTTGTGTATTAATCATCATTATAGTACACGAGAATACAGAATATTTCTGCCGGTCGGGAACAGTTCCGCGCGTAACTGGACGTACTCAGGCCGTGAAGATATTAACTTGCCGTATAGATTTCTCTGTTCTGCCCTGAGCCGGATTAACGCTCTCAAGATTTCTGGGCTGGTGTCAAAATTAGGGATGGTGAGTACTTCATTATTGCGGTCATATTTGTTGTGTGCGAGGTGGGAGCATAATTCCTCCCAGACGTCAGGGCGGCAGAAAATTCCAGTGAATAACTCTCCACCATACAATATATAGATGTTTACCCCGCTGTTTACTTCTGCTCCTGCTTGGTCGAAATAGTATCTCTTGTTCTTCCTGAGGCTGTCATCAATGAACCACATTACAGCATTAATCACACAGCCGGGATATTTTTCTCGGAGTGCCAGATATTTATTGCGGAAGTTGTTATACTGTCCGCGCTTCTTTGTGCTGTCGTGGTCATCGCGAATTTTCTGCTCAATCAGGAAAATTACATTGCCATACCTGAAGAGCTGGTCTGCTTTGAGGCTGTCAGATATGTGCTTGTCAAGATTCTCGTAGCCCATCGCTGAAATGTACCACGTTATTATGTCCTCCATGAAGTCCCCAAACTTGATTTCCCGGCTCTGCGTTAGGTTCTGGATGAGCTTCGTTCTGGCGTTGCTCACTCGGAAAATTCCCGTATACCTTTGGGGATTCTTGATGACTGTGATTAGCAGCTCGTAATACAAATCATCATCGGACTTGATTTTTGCGTTGAGTTCTGCGGCAAATTCTTCATAGTTCTTCATGATGTTAAAATTATACTTCACACTAAATTCATATGAATATTAATGAGGTGTTCACATTGCGCAACAGAATCATCAACGGTGAGACCATCTACGAAATGTCCAAACTTAAACCCGAATCTATTGACCTCATATTTGCTGACCCGCCTTACTTCATGCAGACCAGCGGAGTCCTCAACAGAGTAGAAGGCACACAGTTTCACGGCTGCGACGACGATTGGGACAAATTCACCTCACTCGCTGACTATGAAGCCTTCTCGAGAAATTGGCTCACTCAGTGCAGAAGACTCCTCAAACCTTCCGGCTCAATCTGGGTCATCGGCTCTATGCAGTGCATCTACATTCTTGGTTCAGTCATGCAGAGTCTAGGCTTCTGGATAATCAACGACATCGTTTGGCACAAGACCAATCCAACCCCTAACTTCACAGGTTCACGCCTCAACAACAGCCACGAGACCCTAATTTGGGCGGTCAGGGACAAACGCGCAAAGTTCACCTTCCACTACAAGACCGCGAAATTCATCAACGGCGGAAAACAGCTCGGTTCAGTCTGGAGATTCCCCGTGTGTTCGGGAAATGAACGCCTCAAGGACTCCGAAGGCCGGAAGCTCCACACCACACAGAAACCTCAAGCATTAATAGAACGTGTTCTATTAATTTCGTCAAACATGGGGGATATTATTCTTGACCCCTTCGGAGGAACAATGACTACTGCTGCGGCGGCTAAGAAGCTCGGGCGGCAATACATCATGATTGAGCGCGACAAGGATTACTGCGTTCACGGACAAAGAAGGCTCGACGCTGTGGAGTTCGTGGACTCCGACGAGGCCCGTGCGGTGTTCGACGTTAAGCCGGTGAGGGTAACTATGCAGGAGATGATTCAGGCTGGAGCGTTCACTGTTGGGGAGTCGTTCACCCTCAAGGACGGGACTCACTCCGCAACTCTCCTCGAGGACGGGAAATTGTCCTACAACGGCGGGATTATCGACATGCATACCTGCGCGGCTCGGGCTAAAGGGCTCAGGGCTGAGAGGGTCAACGGCTTCGATTTCTGGTACGTCATGAGGAACGGTGAACTAGTCAGCATTAACACCGTCCGCGAAAATTACAGAAGAATGATGATTTTGCAGTAAGTACTATTGACAGGGGGGGCCTTGTTAGAATATGACCGTCTATCTTTTGGGTGGCGGTCAATTTTTTCACAGTCAAATGCATTTGCTTCCAGAGAGGCCCGAATGATAGATTTTCCTCACACTAAACCATAAAGGGAGGCGGTCGTCATCAGCAAGGATAACGAGTCCCGCACAGCCGAGAACGCAGCAATCGCAGAGGCCTCACGCGAAATCATCAGGCGTTACGGCGGGGCAGGAAGGCAGTACGTGATTGCGTATTCTG
>JAFPZI010000136.1 GCA_017417365.1 Synergistaceae bacterium | reverse complement strand
TGGTGTTCAGCAATCCATAGTGCGGTCTTGGCCACAGAGGCGGCTAAATTGTCGAGCTCGATACCGTAGAATTGTGAAATCTTGACCTTAATCGGCGAGAAATCCCCCTGAGCAAAATATCTCTGTCCGTGAGACAACTCCTCAATCACCCTGTTTTCAAGCCGGCGGAGTGATAGGTAGGTCTCAGTGAGGAAATTCCCGGAACCGCACGCAGGGTCTAAGAACGTCAGGCTTGCTAATTTGTCCTGAAAGTCTAGGAGGTCGTCGTAATAGGATTTGGGTTTCTTGTGAGGCTTTGATGATTTGACGGGGGCCTTCAGGATTTTCTCAAGCTTTCTGTTGAGCTCATCGAGGAAGAGTGGGTTAATGACCTTGTGAATGTTCTCAGTGGTGGTGTAGTGCATGCCGCCGGTTTTGCGTGTATGGTCGTTGAGGGTTGACTCGAAGATTGCGCCGAAGATTGTTGGGTTAATCTCGTTCCAAGTGAACACGGACATTTCGTCAATAATTATGCTGAGGGGTTCGCCGTCGAGCTTGGGTATCTCTACCTCGCCGTCAAACAATCCGCCGTTGATGTAGGGGAATGCGGCCAAGTCGTCGTCAAGGTAGGGGTCTCTGTCTGCATAGTCGGTGCGGAGTGCTCTGAACAGGTCGAGCAGTGATGTGCGCGGGGTGGTGGAGTGTGCTTTGAGGAAGTCTCTGAATTGGTTCGGTGCGAAAATCCCGGAGTGGTCTGCATAGAGCAGGAAGACTATACGGACGCATAAGACGTTGAGGCTTTGGAGTGAGTCTTTGTCTGAGTGGACGTAGCGTGGGTTGAGGGAGTCTCTGAGTTTTCCTGCGAGTCTTCCGGCCTCTAGGGAGATGATTTCTTCGTGGGAGAGTTCACGTTCGGGCGCAACTAGGAAGGCTAATTTCTCGGGTGTGATTTCCTCTAGGGGAATGATTGATGGTGGAGCTTTAGGGGTCTCCATGTCGTGAATGCGCAGTTCACGGAAATTGCTCACGATGATATAGCGTCCTCGTTCTGAGGCGGGTAACCAGTCGTAATAACGTTTAGCCTGCTCGAAGGGAGTTAGGGTAGTGCCGTCTGATTGTGTCTGAGGTTTTGCGGGGTCGATTTCGCGTGATTTCTGCTCAATGATGATTCGTGTTGAGGGGATGTAAGCGTCTATGAAGCTGACGTGGGAGAGCTGGACTTTCTTCTCGTAGATGATGAAGCGGGTTGGGTTGTCGAGGCCCAAAACGTCGTGGAGGAGTTCGTTCCAGAAGGATTGGGTGTCGCTCTTTTCGTCTCCTCTGTTGAGCCAGCGTGAAGAAAAATCGTTCATGTTGTTCACCTCGTGAATGTGATGGAAAGATTGTAATGTTGGGTGTGAAAGTTGACAAGACGGGTAGCGGGGCATAAAATATCGTGAGTATTAAATGGGGCTGTAGCGCAGTTGGGAGCGCGCGACATTCGCATTGTCGAGGCCGGGAGTTCGAATCTCCTCAGCTCCACCAATCTTTGAGAATAATTCCCGAATTACACATAGAGACCTCAAGGGACCCGTTGCAAGGCGGGTCTTTGTGTTGTGCTTGGAGTTCGTGAGGTGTGTTGGGCACCCGGACGGTTCACGCGGGGCGTATCACGAGACATGTTGTGTGAGGAATGCGTGTGTTAGGCACCCGGACAGTTCAGCGGCACGACCTGCTGAATTGCTATAATATCACGAGACATACTAAGGGGGATTAACAGCCATGATTAGGCTTGAACACGTCAAGAAAGTTTACCCGGACGTTACGCCGCTCAAGGACGTAAGCACAGAGATACACACCGGCAGCGTAATATCAGTAATCGGCCCTTCAGGAACAGGCAAGAGCACACTTCTACGCTGCATAAACCTTCTTGAGAGGCCCGACGGAGGAAAAATATTCTTTGAGGGCGAAGAGATTACACGACGCGGGTGCACCGTCCCGAAAGTCCGCCAGAAAATGGGTATGGTCTTCCAGCAGTTCAACCTGTTCGGCCACATCACAGTCATAGAAAACCTCATGCTAGCTCCCGTCAAGCTCAAGGGACTATCACGCCAAGAAGCTTACGACAACGGAATGAAGCTCCTGCGTCAGGTGGGCCTTGCGGAAAAAGTCCTCAACTACCCTCACGAACTCTCAGGCGGACAGAAACAGCGCATCGCCATAGCACGGGCTCTCGCAATGAACCCCGAAGTCATCCTTCTTGACGAACCCACAAGCGCTCTTGACCCAACAATGGTCGGGGAAGTTCAGGCGGTAATCCGGGACTTGGCCAAGACTGGAAAAACTATGATGATAGTAACCCACGAGATGAACTTTGCGCGGAGCGTGAGCAATCGTGTATTCTACATGGACGAGGGAGGGATTTACGAGGACGGAAGCCCTGAACAGATTTTCGGCAATCCTTTGCGTGAGAGGACGCGGAGATTCATCAACCGCCTAAAAGTCTTGGAGCTCACGATTACGGGCAGGGACTATGATTTTCTGGGCACAGTGTCAATGATTGAGGCCTATTGCCAGAAGAACATGATAGCCCGGAAACTCTGCAACACCCTGCAATTAGCGTTTGAGGAGCTGATTCAGCAGATAATCCTTCCAGAACTGGAGGAGCCGAAGATTTACGCCGCCGCAGAGTACTCTGAAGAACGCGAGGAACTTGACCTGGTCGTCCGCTGGAACGGCAGGCACATGGAGCCCGCAGACAGTGGGAACGAGTTATCCTATTCACTCCTGAAGGGGTCTGTGTCTGGGATTGAGTACAGGCCGGCAGAGCTGGAGGAGTTCACTAACGAAGTCAAGATAGTGATTCGTCCGAGATGAGCACGGTTTTCGGGGGGGAAGCGGAAACTTTCTCCCTGATAACTTCTTGTGCTGTGAATGTTCTGTGAATGTTCTGCGGGAAAATCTTTGAGGAATGAATAATTTTGGTGGAGATAAGGGGATTCGAACCCCTGACCTCTTGAATGCCATTCAAGCGCTCTCCCAACTGAGCTATATCCCCAATCTGTAAGCAACAGTGAGAATTATACGCAATATGCCCATAAAATGTCAAGTTCATTCATCACTCTATCGAAAAACGGTGTATCATACTCCGTGATTCCATTACTCATTTCGTCGGAGGGATATTCCATGCTCATTCTCTTAGCCGTCATACTCGCTCTAACTGGCGCATACTTCAGCCTCTACCAGCCTGTAGTCTTCATTCAGGCCGCTGATCTGCACTTCAGGTTCATCGACTTCTTCTCGTGGATCGATTATGACTTCGTGTTGGCCGCATACATAGTTACTGGTATTGCAGTACTCGCAACTCTCTGCGCTCTCGGCCTCGTCTTCCGCAAAACTAGAAAACTATCCGTCTGGGGGCTCGCCTCATGTGCTGCTCTCTACCTCTTGGCAATACTCTTCGCACTCACAAGGCAGGACCTGCAGAAAAGTACTCTGGTCAGAACTATCTTCGCCTCGTGGCCCTCGACCTTCCTCGTGTGGGCGGGGTGCTTCGCTGGAGCCGCTGTCTTGGCCCTCCTCAAGAAAGCTCCCAAACCTGAACCAGAAGATTTGCCGGAAGAAGACACAGAATTACCCCCTCAGCCGGAACCTCAACCAGAGCCTAAATCAGTATCAACACAAGAATTACTCATGCAGGCAGATTTAGCTCTAACAGGCTTCAACTTCACGGAGGCAGGGCACTTATTCTCACTCGTGCTCAACAGGGAGCCTCAGAACTCCAAAGCTTATCTCGGGCTGTTAATGGCGGAACTCAACGTGAGAAGTGTAGATGAATTAGGCATGGCGAGAATTTCTCTGGCTGAACACAAACTCTTTCAGCACGCTATGTTGTTCGCAGATGATGAACTCAGACTGACCCTCAGAAAATGCCTTGAGGCCAACAATAATAATTCCCCCGTCCAGTCATGAACAGGGGAGTTGGTCTTTCCTCTAGGCTTCCTTGTACTTCCGGCGTTCCTTGATACGGGCGGCCTTACCGCTCAGACCACGCAAGTAGTACAGCTTCGCGCGGCGGACTTTGCCCTGACGCGTTACTTCTACCTTCTCGATTGACGGGCAGTGAACAGGGAAAATTCTCTCCACTCCCACGCCGTTAGAGATCTTCCGCACTGTGAACGTCTCATCAAGGCCCCCGTGCTGTCGGGCTATTACTAACCCCTCGAATACCTGGATACGTTCCCTCGTGCCTTCCTTAATCTTCACGTGTACCCTCAGAGTGTCCCCGGGCCGGAAATCCGGCAACGCTTCTGCTCTGTAGTACTTCTTCTGCACCAAATCTACTGCGTTCAATTCCGTAGTTCCTCCTGATAAATTTAACGCTTGCCCAAAAATTTATCGAGCGCAATCCCTATCTTCACATTCAGCGGCAGGTCTATTCCCTCAGCGTATAAGTACCCTGACAGGCCGTCAAGCCCCTCTAGGTCCGCAACATTCTGCGAGAACAACAGCAAGATTTTTCCCTCGTGGGTGAGGCACCTGCGCTTCACTTCAAGACTGTGCACCGAGTTCTTGACCGCTCCGGCATAGACTTTCACTGTCAACACTCCGGCTCCGCATAAGTCCCGCAATCCCGCCAAGATTTTCGCCTCCGGACAGGACTTCTTGAGGCTCTCACGGAGTTCGTGTGAGTGAGCGATTACGTAAGGCCTCCCCAAATCGTAAGCCCTGCAGAGTTCAAGCAACCCCGAGAGATTCACGCTATCGTCCTCAACGATTACGGCCAAGTTCACACCCTCAGTCAGGTATTCACGGATGCTCGCACGGGAAATCAGGTCGGGACGGCGTGTGAGGGTCCGGGCAATTGCTGACTTCCTACGCCAACGAGTAACCTCACCGGCATTCCCGCTCAACAGCACTTCAGGCACTCGCTCACCCTCCCATTCTGACGGGCGGGTGTAGTTCGGGTTGTCCAGAAGCCCCCGGTAGAACGAGTCCTCAATCACGGCTCTTCCCTTGCCGACTACCCCGGGAACTAGGCGGGACATTGCGTCAATAATCATCATTGCCGGTAATTCTCCGCCCGTGAGCACAAAATCTCCAGCACTCACCTCTAGGTCCACGTACTTTTCCGTAAATCTCTCGTCAAGCCCCTCGTAGTGCCCGCAGATTATCGCTACTCGGTCCTGAAGGGCTAAACTCTCGATGACTTCCTGTGTCAGCCTTACTCCCTGCGGCGACGGGTACACTACAAACGGCTTCACCCCGTCAGGCATAATTGAGGCTAATGCGTCCTTCAGCTGTGGGGCCGCAAACACCATACCTCCTGAACCAAACGCGTAATCGTCTAACTGCCGGTAATTCCCTCGCCCAAAGTTACGCAGATTTACTAGTTTTACGCCGATTAGACCGCCCTTTACCGCCCGCCCCGATATGCTCGTGGAGAGAAAGCAGTCAAACATCTCAGGGAAGGCCGTCAATACGCTTATGTCTATGGGTTAGTCCTCGATAATGTCAACATCTACCCGCTCTCCGGCCTTGACTGCTGCCGCTTTGGCCAACAGCCGGATAGCGTTGATCGTTGCTCCCCTCTTCCCGATTACTCGCCCCACATCCTCATGGGCAACCCGAATCAGGATTTTACTCCCGCCCTCTGCCTCGTCGCTCTCAACTCCAACTGAGTCAGGCTGAGTTACAAGGTGTTTGACGATAAACTCTACTAGCTCTTTGTAATTGACCATTAAAGTGGCACCTCCTGTTTTGTTCGCGGTCTACGATGAAATTGTGTATTGTATTGCTGCCAGGGGAGTTTACGCTTCCCTTGACTTGAACTTGTCCCAGATTCCCTGCTTCTTCAAGAGCCCGCGCGCCGTGTCAGAAGGGGTCGCCCCTTCCTTCAGCCAGTACAAAGCACGCTCCTCGTTGATTGCAACAGACGCAGGGTCAGTCATCGGATTATACGTTCCTATAAGCTCAATGAATTTCCCGTCCCTGGGTGAACGTGAATCTGCCACAACCAGCCTGTAAAATGGAGCTTTCTTCTTGCCCTGACGCGACAAACGAATCTTTACCGCCATTCTCTGTTCTGCACCTCCTGATAAAATTTACCGGCCAAAACCTAGTAATGATTTCAGCTTCCTGCCTCCTCCGGAACCGGACGAAAACGCTTTGAACATTTTCTTCATCTGTTCGTACTGAGCAAGCAGTTGATTCACCATCTGGACTGATGTGCCCGACCCTTGTGCAATGCGCCGCCGTCTTGAGCCTTTGATTATCTTGGGGTTGCGTCTCTCTTCACGCGTCATTGACTGGATTATGGCCTTGTTCCGCCGTAACATGCTTTCGTCTACGTCGTCAGCCCGGAAATTCTTTATCTTGTCAAGCCCGGGTATCATGCCGGCAATTTTCCCCAGAGGCCCGAGCTTCTCTATCTGCTCGAACTGCTGTAACAGCGTCTCTAGTGTGAACTGCTTGGCCAATTTCTCGGGTGTCTTGATTGCCTGCGAGTCTAGTCCGGCTGCCTTGACTTTTTCCACGAGGCCCTGAATGTCCCCCATTCCCATTATCCGTCCTGCTATGCGCTCGGGGCTGAAGGGTTCCAGAGCATCTGTGGCCTCGCCTGTGCCGACAAACTTCACGGGAATTCCTGTTACCGCTCTGACTGCCAGGGCACTGCCTCCTCGTGAATCACCGTCTAACTTCGTCAAGATTAGGCCGGTCAAAGTCAGCAAGGCGTGAAAACTCTTGGCTACATTCACGGCTTCCTGACCCATCATTGAATCGACAACTAGTATCTTCTCGTGGGGAGGCAGAATTTCGGCTATGGACTTGAGCTCGCTCATCAGGTCGTCATCTATGTGCAGGCGGCCCGCTGTGTCGAGAATTATCACGTCGTTCATGTGGGATTCTGAGTACTTAGCGGCTCCCTTGACCACAGACAATACGTCGGACTTCTTGCCGTCGGGGCCGAAAAATGCTACTTTCGCTCCCTCTGCTAACACTCTCAGCTGCTCAACTGCCGCGGGTCTGCGCAAATCACACGCTACTACTAGAGGGTTGTGCGAACCCTTCAGGTAACGCGCTAACTTCACGGCCGTTGTGGTCTTGCCCGAACCCTGAAGGCCTGCAAGCAATATCACAGTCGGGGGCTTGGGGGAGATGATTAACGGCTCGTTCCTGCCCATGAGGAAAATTAGCTCCTCGTAGACTATGGCCGCTATCCGGTCGTTCGCACTGATTGACTGTAAGACGTCAAGCGTGATTGCACGCTCTCGGATCTTCGCTACTAAGTCTTTGGCCACACGAAAATCCACGTCGGCCTCAAGCAATGAACGCCGGACTTCTCGCAATGCCGTATCAACGTCGGCTTCGGACAATTTCCCCTTACTGCTCAGGCGCGAAAATATCCCAGATAGCTTCTCCTTCAGCGCGTCAAACATTTTCCTTCCCCTCCTTTATCTGCCGGCGCAACGATGCATTCTCCGACTCTAATTCCTTGATGCGGGCCTCCAGACGCTGGGTGTTCAGGGCAAAACGTAATTCACGCTCCGTGCTGGCTAACTTGTCCATCACGTTGCGCGCCAAAATATACACTGCTTGGCGGCTCATACCCAATACATCTGCGGCTTCTGTCGGCGTGAGGTCCGAGAAACATAATGTCTCATAAACCTTCCGCTGTTTCTCCGTCAATAAAGGCGAGTAGAAATCGTACAGCTTGTCAAAATGTATCCTGCGCTTCAGTATGTCGTTGTCGTTCATGAGTGAGATTATATGAAGGCCGGTTAGTCTTGTCAAGTAAATTTACTATACAAACTTTCGGGCTGTGAGGGCGGGGGGCGTTGTTCTGAGGGCAGGATTTCTCCTGAAGGGGGAACACTCTTAACACCACACTTGCGGGAGGGGGAACGCCTAACGTTCAAGGGCATCACCTCCCTTCACTCCGCGTATACGGTAGAATATCACCCCCAAGATTACCCACACTACAAGCAGCATATATGACTCATGCCCGAGCGATACGTTCAGGCCGGGAAGTGGCACCAACAGCAATACCGCCATACCTAACGACAGCACAAATCCTAACGTCCCGAATATCAATATATCTATTCTGCCCTCTTGACGCGCATATTTGGCCGCCGATATTGACGTGTACGCAAATCCTATCGCCGCTCCTATCGAGGCCATGTCAAACACCCATCCCATCACAGCCCGCCCGAATAAACACGTTACCCCTGATACCGCAGTGCAGAAAAGGCCAGCATTCACAGGCACTCCGTTCTTGTTCAGGTACCCAAACCATGAAGGGATCATCCCGTCCCGCGCCATCGAGTACAGCAATCGGCTCGTCGCTGTGTAGAACCCTATTATCCCAGTCAGCATCGCAGCTACTACCGAGCTCACTATCACAAATATTCCCACGTTCCCGAGTATCATATATGACGCGTTCAACGTCGCTATTCCCGATATGCCGTTCAAGTTGGGCAAATCATTTATGTACCCTACCCAGTCAGTGTACAGCGCGGGGAACACTGAGCACGCTACAAGCGTCAGGGAAATATACACAAAACCTCCGCAGATTATGCTTGTGTCCATCACTACTTTCACTCCGTCGGGAGAAAAATTGCTCTCCTCCATCAATTGCGGCACAGTGTCAAAACCTACGAAGGACTGCGGACCTGTTACAGCAACCGCTAATATTTGCGCTATTACTCCTCGCGTGAACGTCGGCGTTGTCGGGCGGAACATAGGGTGAAGGTTCTCGGCTCTCACAGAAGGGCTCATTATTGCTCCAAAAAGTATCACTAATATTCCACCGAGCAGAATCATCACTAAGAACGTCTGCAGTCGGCCAGTTACCCGCACCCCGAGCGAGTTTATCACCATGAATACTAGTAATGCCCCTATCGCAAGCAACATTTCACCAAAATATACGTGGTACCCCGCTACCGTGTAGTGAAATCCGAACTGGAACGCCTGACCGAATACCGCACGCATTATCAGATTCAGGGCCGTTGCGTTCAGGGGGATTACCGACAAATATGATAGGCTCAGGAACCACGCACATATGAACCCGTGATGATAGCTGAATGCTTGCTTCGCATATATGAACTCCCCGCCCGTTAATGGGTACTTCTTTATCATATATGAATAGTTGTACGAGATTATCAGCATTACCAGCGTCGCTATCTCCATCGCAATTAGGCTTCCCATCGGGCCCGCACTCGGCAAAAATACTGCCCCGGGCATTACGTACGCGCTCCAGCCGATTACGCAACCAAACGCCAATGACCACACGTTCAGGGGCGTTAGACTGCGGATTAGGTGCTTGTCGTTCGTGTTCTGCATGTCGTCGATAAGTGTCCTTTGTCTTGGTTTGTCCACGCATTATATCACGCTCAATGCTATACTTGTCCTATTCTTGCACAAAGGAGCTTCGTTTATGCTGGTTATCAATAATCTTTCTCAGGCTTGGCTCGAAATTACCGTCATTCCCTGCCTCGCCGTCATGTTCATCTTTCTCGGAGGCAGGCTCGCTACTACTTCCGAGATTAACAGGCGCTTCTTGCTGCTGGTCGTGTCTACTCTCTTGGCCGCTTGCGTCGAGGTCATCATTAAGGTCTTCCTCAGAATGAATGCCGGCGTGGTCCAGAGAGCGGCTTTCTTCGCCCTCATCAACATTAATGCTTATTGCCTCATGACTTACGTTGCCGCATACACGAGAAGCACCAATAAGAGGCTCATTGACATTAATTTTCTGCTCTTGGCCGTCAGCCTCGTCATGCTCTTCGTCTTCAAGGAAAATGAACGCATTTATGTTATCTTCTCGCCGGGATTTGCGGTATTCTTCGTCGCTGAAGGGTTCGTGTTACAGCTAATATATCAGAAATATTACACTAACGGACAATTTATCGTCATGAATGCCCTGTTCATTTTGCTCATTGATTCATTCCTGATACAATACCTCTTTGACGTCGAGATTGCACTAGTCTACACAGTCGCTACGATGATGCTCGTGTTCACATTCTTCTACCTTGAGGCACCGACTTACAGACAGCTCATAATTGCTCACTCGGAGATTGAGGAGGCTAGATTACGGGCTGAAGCGTCAATCCAGAGGGCTACTATCGCGAATAAGGCTAAGAGCAACTTTCTGGCAAGCACTTCGCACGAAATACGTACACCAATGAACGCAATTTTAGGGATTAATGACATGATTTTAGCGGAGAACCCAGACACTGAGACCCGCAACGCCTCCCTGAGCATCAAGGCCGCTGGTGAATACTTGCTCGCTCTGGTCAACAACATCCTTGACATCTCTAAGATTGAGGCGGGCAAAATGGACCTCTACGAGGCCGACTATCATTTATGGGAGCTCCTCAAAGACTGTGAGCACGACATGACATTACGTCTGGCGGGGAAGGCGGGCTTGAAGTTCGTGCTTGACGTGGATAAAGACTTGCCGGAACTCTTACACGGAGACGTGCTCAGGCTAAAACAGGTACTGCTTAACCTCCTCAGCAACTCAGCCAAATACACTCTGCACGGCTCCATCTCCCTCACAGTCAGAGGCGCGAAATTGTCAGGCACCGCTATTCTCATGAAGTTCGTCGTTCAGGATACGGGTATCGGCATGAGGGACGAAGAAGCAGCTGTCATTTATGAGCCGTTCGAGAGGGCAAATATCCTTGAGACCAGGCACATACCGGGAGCGGGCTTGGGGTTGACGCTGGTCAAGAATATCGTTGACATCATGAGCGGGCGAATTTCCCTCCAGACACAATACGGCAATGGGACGGCCTTCACCGTCGAAATCCCGCAGAGAGTAGGCGCAGGGGAACATATGACCGTCGGGGAGTATGAACAGTTCCTCAGCAACCAAACAGTTCACGAGGACACAGGGCCCTCCACGTGGCATGACGCACGCATCCTCGTAGTCGATGATACTCCCGTCAATCTCGTCGTGGCTAAAGGCATGCTCAAGGCCAGTGAAGCAGAAGTCGATACGTGTGAAGGGGGCGAAGACGCTCTGGAACTCATGAAGGCTAATCATTATGACGTGGTGTTCCTTGACCACAAAATGCCCGGTATTGACGGCGTGGAAACACTCAAGAAGGCCAAAGAGTTCGTGAAGGGCACTAAGTTTATCGCTCTCACCGCCAATTCAGGGGGCAACGCAAGACAGGAATATATCGCTCTGGGGTTCGATGACTACCTGCCCAAACCGTTCAAGAGTGAGGAAATGTTGAGGGTCCTCAAATCCTGCCTCAACGGGTAAATAAATACGGGGGCTCCTCTCGCGAAAAGTCCCCCGTATGTTCTGCGTGTAATTGGGTGCTATACTTATGCTTGCATCGTGTATTTCCGCGCGTGCACCTGAATTTCATCACGCACCGCCGCCGGAGAGGGTATATCCTTCGCGCGAATTTCCTCGCCAGCCGTCCCAGATGACGTGATGATTATATCACCCACTCCTAGTACCGTCTGCATCATCGTCTGCCCGACCTCAATGTGCATCACGTTCGCTAGGCCGATCTCTACGGACTTCCGAAAGTCGGAGCTGAACGGCTTTAACGGGTTGCACGTGATGAATGCTACCTCCTGATTTGCAGGGTCCGCAGGGTCGTCCCGCAACTGCAGGTACATCGTTGAACGCTTAATCACTATGTACAGCAGACACAATACGTCTATTACCGCTATGGCTATCCACATCCACTTCAGCCACGAGGAACCGGCCTTGAAGTATTGCGCTAAACCTCCAAGCACGATTAACAGCAGGACACAGAATAATTCCTTGTAAAAGCTCTTCCACGAGGGCTTGAACGTCTTGTATGTCGCTTCCATTACAAATTTCCTCCCTATTCGGTGTGTACAATATTATAGCATTTTATCCCAAAGGAGGCATTCTCTTTATGGAAGTGTTCAAAACAGCTCTGCGCTCGCTCCTCAGCAATCGTACACGTTCACTGCTCACTATGCTCGGCATAATTATCGGCGTGGGCGCGGTTATCACTATGGTTGCGATAGGGAGGGGGGCCGCCAGCCAGGTAGAAAACTTTGTGGCGGGGTTCGGGTCAAACATGTTAATCGTAATGCCGGCTCCTCCAAACTCAACGGGCGCAAGGGGTGCCGCAGGGAGCGGTGAAAGCCTCACTCTCGATGACGCTTACGCACTCGCTCAGGAGACCTTCTCCGTTGCCAGAACTGCTCCTGAAGTCAACACTAATGCTCAAGTCGTCTACGGCAATGCCAACTGGAACACTAGCGTTACGGGCTCAACGGCGGAAATCCTCCAGATACGCAACGTGTCAATAGCGAGCGGGGCAATGTTCACGGAGCAGGATATTCGTTCGGGGGCTAAAGTGTGCGTTCTGGGACAAACTGTGGCACGGGAATTGTTCGGCTACTCGGACCCAATAGACGCCACTATCAGAATTAGGAGCATACCGTTCAGGGTTGTCGGAGTGCTCGCAAAGAAGGGCGCAAACTCTTACGGCCAAGACCAAGACGACTTGATACTAGTTCCAGTAACTACAGCTCAAAGGCGGCTTTCACGCTTCGGAGCAAGGTCGGACAGCGTCAGGAGAATTAACGTTCAGGCCCGGGACAAGGACGCAATGAACAGTGCAGAACAGGAAGTGATTTCCCTGCTGAGGCAAAGGCACAGATTAACTGAAGGCGTGGAAAACGATTTTCAGGTCCGCAATCTTACGGAAGTTCAGGAGAGCATGACCAGCACAGCTAACGTTATGAGCATGCTTCTCGGGGCAATCGCGTCAATATCTCTCCTTGTCGGGGGCATCGGCATCATGAATATTATGCTCGTCAGCGTCAGTGAACGCACACGCGAAATCGGTATCCGTATGGCCGTCGGGGCTAGGCCGAGCAACGTACGCGTTCAGTTCCTGACTGAGGCCGTAGTGCTGTCGGTGCTGGGGGGAGCTGTGGGAATTGCTATAGGGGTTGGGGTTGCGGAACTGGTTACGGAAATCTTCGCGTGGAGAACAGAAATTTCTGGGCAGTCAATCGTGATAGCGGCTGGGTTCAGCGCATTCGTAGGGGTAGTGTTCGGGATAGGTCCGGCGTGGAAAGCGTCTAACCTTGACCCTATCGAGGCCTTGAGAACAGAATAGAGACTGATTGGGTGGTGAGCCGTCAGCCTCTATGCTGTAGAGTAAGATTGTCCTTTATGGCTGAAAGTATCACTCTTCGCCAAAGTTCACGAAGCGTGTTATTTCCCTCTTGAACGTCAAGTGCACAACGCCGGTCGCTCCGTTGCGGTTCTTGGCCACGCGTAAATCTGCTTTGCTGTCGACTAGGTCAGAGTTCTCGTTGTCGCCGTAATAGTCCTCGCGGTACAGCATCATCACTAGGTCCGCGTCCTGCTCTATCGCTCCGGAGTCCCGCAGGTCCGAAAGCTGGGGCTTCTTGTCGGGACGGCTCTCGGGTGCGCGCGACAACTGAGACAACGCCAAAACAGGCACATTGAGTTCACGCGCTACGGCCTTGAGGGTGCGGGAAATCTCGGAGACTTCCAGAACTCGGCTGTCGTATTTGCGTCCGGCGGTCATCAACTGCAGGTAGTCCACGATGATTAACGCTGTATCGGGGTGCTTGGTCTTGAACCGGCGGGCCTTAATCATGAAGTCGGCGGTGCTGAGGGAGGAATTGTCGCTGATGTAGATTTGGCGGGCGGCTACTTCCTCACTGGCCTGCTTGACGGCCTTGAACTGTCCGGTACTCAGGGTGCCATTGATGATGCCGGAAAGAGGGACACCTGACTGAGCGGACATCATGCGGAGGGCCAATTGTTGAGCGGGCATCTCAAGGGAGAAGATTACTGCGGGTTTGTTGCCGGTGCCCCCGAACTGAGCGAAATTGAGGGCGAGCGCAGTTTTCCCCATAGCGGGGCGGGCGGCCAGTATGGTTAAGGAACCGGGGGTAAGGCCACCCGTGAGGTAGTCTATGTCTTTCAGGCCGGTTGTGTAGCCTGTATGTGGCGTAATTCCCTCAAAACGTTTCGTAGCGTCCGCAAGAGCTGAATTGACCGTTGCGGTGAGGGGGGTGAACTCCTCCTCGACTTTGTTCTCTGAGGCCTTGAAGAGCAGTTGTGAGGCCTGAGAGAGTATCGCGTCGTTGGTAACTGCGGGGTCATAGGCGAGGTTGGCAATCTTGCGTCCTGCCTCAAGGAGCCTGCGTCTCTGGGATAAGTCGCGGAGAACTTCAGCTTCAAACTCGACAGTATCGGGTGAGGTTGCGCAGTCGATGAGTTCGTCTAGGTAAGCTTGGCCTCCGACACGGTCAAGCTGGTGTCTCTTGCTAAGGCAGGTGGAGACGGTAACTGGGTTGACGGGCTGTCCTGAACTAAGCAGATCATGTATTGCAGAGAAGATGAGCCTGTGGTTGTAATCGGAAAAATCATCAGATGTCAGGGCTCCTAAAGCAGTGTACAAAGCTTCCTGTGAGACTAAGCAGGCCCCTAGAACGGCTTGTTCCGACTGAAGAATTGATGGGGTAAATCCGTTATCTGGATTCATGTTATGCTAAAAATCAGCAATCATTATAAACAGGCATTTAACAAATTACGTAAACGCCCTACCTCGAGAATATCGATTGTTACTCTTCAGAGAATGTAACTTCCTCTTGTTTTCTCACGCCACAATCACGGTTAGAGTCATATCTGCCTGAACACCCGCATAAAGTTTTACAGAGAATTGATAATTCCCAGCGGCCTTGACCGCTTCATCTATCTTGATGTCTCTCTTGTCTATACCCTTCAGGCCATGCTGAGACTCAAGGGCCTCCGCGATCTGAGCTGCTGTTACGCTCCCGAAAAGTTTACCATTCTCACCAGCTCTGCCTTCAACTCTGACTGCCCGCCCTTGAAGTTTCGCCTTAAGTTCTGTTGCCTCAGCACGTGCATGACTATCTTTGGCCTGCTTCCGGGCCTGTTCTGCTCTCCATACCGCAAGTCTCCCAGCCGTCGCCTCTACAGCAATTCCGCGCGGTATCAAGTAATTCCGTGCGTGCCCGTCGCTCACCTCCAGCATTTCTCCTGCACGCCCTAACTTCTCTACGTCCTTCTGCAATATTACTCGCATA
>JAFPZI010000135.1 GCA_017417365.1 Synergistaceae bacterium | reverse complement strand
GTTACGGTCAATCTCGATGAGTATAAGGGCTTGGGGATTGAGGACGAAGAGAGCTATGCTTACTACATGCAGAAGAATCTATTCGGCCTAGTGAACCTGAAGCCGGAGAATGTTCACCTGCCTAACGGGAAGATTGAGGACAGTGAAGAGGCCTGCGGGAAGTACAACGCTCTTCTTGAGGGGCTTGGCCGTCAGGATTTGCAGCTGTTGGGTCTTGGTCGGAACGGGCATATAGGGTTCAACGAGCCTTGTGAAGTTTTCGGTAAGGACGTTCATTGTGTGGAGCTGTCGAGAAGTACGGTTGAGGCCAATCGGAGATTCTTCGAGGCAGGAAAGAGCGTGCCGAGTCATGCTTACACGATGGGTATTCGGTCGATCTTGAGGGCGCGGAGGATTCTGGTGATTGCGTCTGGCGAGGACAAGGCGGAGGCGGTTAAACGCGTGTTCTTCGGGGAGGTAACGCCGTATGTGCCGGGAAGTATATTGCAGCTTCATAATGATGTGATTCTTGTGTGCGATAAGGGGGCGTATTCGCTGTGTACAGGAAAACTCTAGATAAACGAGAATTTATGACGCAGTACTTATTCTCCATTCTAGAGGATGAAAGTAGATTGCCGTGCGAAATTTTGCACATAATAGACGAGGGAGCTGATATTAATGCAGAGAACAAGACGGGCAGAACTGTATTAATGCAGGCTGTTCACAGAAAGACTTTCTGCTGTGAAATAATATCTATGCTTATTGAAGCTGGTTCTGAAGTGAATGCAGGAAATCATTTATGTGGACGCACAGCCTTAATGGAGGCAGCACGATATAATCCCAATCCTGAAGTCATCAAGACCCTTATTGAGTTTGGAGCTGAAGTGAACGCAAGACCAGATTTAGGGGATAGGACAGCCTTAATGGAAGCGGCAAGTAACATTAACCCCTACATAATTAAGCTCCTTATTGAAGAGGGGGCAGAAGTTAATGCGACTACGGAAATGGGGAGTACAGCTTTGATGTGTGCTGCAGAGAATAATCCTGATCCTAATGCTGTAAGAATACTCCTGAACTACGGATCAGAGGCCAATGCTAAGAGCAAATGGGGAGGCTCATATTATGAGGCTGGCACTTCAGCATTAATGAAAGCTGCCATGAATAATCCTAACCCAGAAATTCTGCGTTTGCTTGTAAACGGGGGAGCTGATGTTAACGCAAAAGATGATTTGGGTTCTACAGCTTTAATGCTTGCCTCAGCAAAGAACAGAGAGTCAGAAATCTTAAGAGCTCTTGTGTCATTAGGTGCAGATATAGAAGCAAAAGATAATGTAGGTGCAACTCCATTGATGAAAGCAGCGGACTACAATTCTGCGCGTACTGTGTCGGAACTTATAAAACTTGGAGCTAATGTTAATGCTGTAGATAATAACGGCATGACAGCTCTAATGTATACTCTGTTCATACATAATTTCCGGCCTGACATTAAGATTATAGAGATGCTCATTCAATCGGGAATTAACGTCAACTCAGCTGATAATGACTTCGGCGATACTGCTCTGATGTATGCTGCACGTTATTCTTTCGAGCCCGATATAGTAAGGCTGTTGATACATGCTGGAGCTGATGGTACCCATACAAATTATGCAGGAGAAGATGCCGGAGATTACGCTGGTGATGCAGTTGATGACATAGTTGAAAGATATGGCCTTGATTTCTGTGAAAAGTATAATGTGGTTGAAACCAGCGACGAAATACTAGAAATACTTGAAAGGTTAGAGTAACTCATGCCATATAACTTAACAATAACGAACGGACTAATCTTCAGGCCCGACGGACAATTTCACTCCGGCAGTGTCTCAATCTCCGACGGACTAATCACCGGCTCCCCTCACGAGGACGCAGAGACCATTGACGCGGAAAACCTCTATATCATTCCCGGCCTGACCGACATACATTTTCACGGCTCCAACGGCCACGACTTCTGCGAGGGAACTCACGAGGCCTTCAGGGCAATCACCAGCTACGAACACCAGCACGGAATCACCACGCTCTGCCCCGCAACAATGACCCTCCCAGTGTCCGACCTCACACGAATAGTCTCCGCCGCGAGGGACTTCCCGGACATCATCGGGATAAACCTAGAGGGGCCGTTCATCTCCCCAAAGAAGATTGGTGCTCAGAACCCAGCGTATATCATTCGGCCAAGTGCGGAGATTCTCAGGAGGCTTCAGGCGGAATCGGGGGGCCTCATCAAGATTGCGGTTGTCGCTCCAGAAGTTGACGGTGCTATGGAGTTCATCAGGGAGGCGAGGGAGCTCGTTACAGTCTCGATTGCCCACACAGAGTGCGATTACGTTACTGCTCAGGAGGCATTCAGGCAGGGAGCACGCCACGTTACCCACCTCTATAACGCCATGAACCCAATCTCACACAGAGCACCCGGACCGATCATCGCAGCCCTTGAGGACGAGAGAGTGAGCGTTGAACTTATCTGCGACGGAGTCCACGTTCACCCCGCAATTGTGCGCAACACCCTCCGAATGTTCGGGCCTGAACGGGTAATTTTCATCAGCGACTCAATGGAGGCCACAGGGATGCCTGACGGTGATTACGAGCTGGGAGGCCAGAGAGTCATCAAGCACGGCAACAGAGCGACCCTTGAGGACGGGAGGACGATTGCCGGGAGCGTTACGAACCTCATGGACTGCATGAGGACGGCCGTACTCGAGATGAATGTTCCGCTTGAGGAGGCTGTGAGGTGTTCGGCGGTCAATCCTGCGAGGGCTATCGGAGTGTATGACCGTTACGGGAGCATTGAGGCGGGGAAGGCGGCTAACCTCGTTGCGCTGGATAAGAATCTCAATCTCGTGTGGGTCATCAAGGACGGCAAAATTATTTACCCCTGCTGAGTCATCGGCGGGGGGTTTCGTGGTCAATAAGCCAGCTCACTAAATCATCATAAGCCTATTACTTCCTCACTATGCATTAGCCAAAGCCATAAACGCTTCCCTGTGCTGCTCTATAATACGCCCCGAAAGTCTCATAACCTCCTCAAAATCCGCGTCTTCATACTCTTCATGTGTGAATGCATCAATCTCAACCTGTCTTTCCTCAAACGCAACGTTCATACTTTCACCTTCCTTCACCGAATTTGCTATCATTATACCCATCTCACAACACAAAGGGGGATAACCCATCATGCAGTCCCTAAACGACATTATTGACATCATCCGCCGCACTCCAGAACCTACCGACAAAGGCAGACTCTTTGAGTCCTTGTGCCTATACTTCCTCACTCACGACACCTTCTGGCAGTCAAAATTCTCCGGCGTTTGGCTCTGGTCCACTTGGCCCGGCAACAACGCTAAACACGACACAGGTATAGACCTCGCCGCTAAACTCACTGACTCCGACTCCTCATGCGCAATCCAGTGCAAGTTCAGAGACTCCGACTCCCCAATCAGCAAGGGAGAAATTGACTCCTTCCTCGCAGCCAGCAGCAAAGCTCCCTTCTCCCAACGAATCCTCTTCACCCTCACTCCCAACTTCGGCCCAAACGCTCAAGACACCCTCAACGGCCAAATTCCCCCAGTCAGAGTCCTCACTCTCGCAGACCTCCAAGCCTCAAACATCGACTGGTCTGCCTTCCCGGAAAATTCCGCTCACACCCACAAATCCCTCTTTCCTCACCAAATCACTGCCATCAACGACGTAATCAATGGCTTCACACAACACGACAGAGGAAAGCTCATCATGGCCTGCGGTACTGGTAAGACCTTCACTTCCCTCAAGATTGCCGAGAAGCTCTCCGGCTTGGGCGGACTAATCCTCGTTCTTGTCCCGTCAATATCCCTCCTCAATCAATCTCTCCTCGCGTGGAACTATGACCATGACCCAAATATCCCCATGAAGTCTTACGCTGTCTGTTCGGATGATACCGTCGGTGCTAAACTTTACCCAGATGAGGACCTCAAGTTCTCGGACTTGGCCATTCCACCAACTACTAACACTGAAGACCTCATGCGCAATTTCACACAAGACCCCGAAGCCATGACCGTAATTTTCTCCACGTACCAATCTCTGCACGTCATTAGCGAAGCACAAGCCTTAGGACTCCCAGAGTTCGACCTCGTGATTTGCGATGAGGCCCACAGAACCGCAGGCAGTTCACCAGACGGCACAGAAGAGTCATACTTCAGGAAAGTACATGAGGACTCGTGCATTCACTCACGCAGACGGCTATACATGACCGCAACACCCAAAATCTTCACCGAGAACATCAAGGCCAAAGCCAAAGACGAAAATATCCTCCTGTGCTCAATGGACGACGAAGACATTTACGGCCCGACTTTCCACAGGCTCTCTTTCTCCGATGCCGTAAAGAATAACCTGCTCACTGACTATAAGGTCATGATCTTCATGGTCCCCAAAGCTCACAAGAAAGACCCCGACTCCGATGCCTTGCTTCAAGGGGTCATTAAGGCACTCGCTAAGGACATCAGCCCCGTAGATTTCGACTTCATTGAGTCTGACCCAGCACCAATGACCAAAGCCGTAGCCTACTCAAGCACTATCAATAACTCTAAGAATTTCGCTAAGGCCGTCAGCAAGATTCCTACAACAATTCCCCTGAAGATTGAGGCTCAACACATCGACGGCTCAACCCCAGCCGCAAAACGTTCATACTCCCTCCTGTGGCTCAAAGACTCAAACCCTCAAGGCCAGTGCAGAATCCTCACTAATGCCCGCTGCCTCTGTGAAGGTGTCGACGTTCCAGCCCTCGACGCGGTGATCTTCCTCAACCCCAAGTCCTCAGAGATTGACATTGTCCAGTCCGTCGGAAGAGTCATGCGCAAAGCTGAAGGCAAAAAATTCGGTTACGTAATCCTTCCCGTTGTCGTTACTCCTGACGAAACACCAGAACATGCCCTCGACAACAACACCAGCTATCGTACAGTCTGGAAAGTCCTTCAGGCCCTCAGAGCTCACGATGACCACTTCAACGTCGAGATCAACTCCCTAGACCTCAACAAGAAGCCCGGCAAAAAAGTTCGCGTAGTCATAGGCACCGAAGACACTAACGACTATTCACCCTTCACCGAAGACATCGCCGAAAAGTACAGGCAGGAAATCTATGTACGAATGGTCAGGAAGTGCGGAGACCGCGAGTATTGGGAGACTTGGGTCAAGGACCTCGTTACTGCCTTCAACGAAATCTCAGGACGAATCGATAAGGCAATCTCCCGACGCTCAGTAAGACCTGCCTTCAAGTCCTTCACCTCAGAACTTCAGGCCGCAATCAACCCATCAATCTCACAAGAACAGGCCGTAGAAATGCTCGCTCAGCACATCACAAGCAAAGAAGTCTTTGACGCAATCTTCACAGGGTTCGCCGACAATAACCCAGTGTCAATCTCAATGCAGAAAATTCGTGAAGTCCTCGAGTCCGACGGTGCTGACCTTGACCCGCAAGGCCTCGAAAAGTTCAACGAACACGTAAGGGACAAAGCCGCCACAGCCCACACAGGAAAGGCCAAGCAGAAATTGTTGCAGGAAATCTACGAGAACTTCTTCAAGCGGGCCTTCCCGGAAACAGCACAGCGTCTCGGCATCGTCTATACGCCTCCCGAAATCGTTGACTTCATAATCAGGAGCGCGGATTGGGCAGTTCGTGAGGTGCTGGGAGTCCCCGAAGGCCTCACAGCTAAGGACGTTCACATTCTCGACCCCTTCAGCGGTACCGGGACGTTCTCTGCCCGCCTGATTAGTTCGGGGATAATTCCTGAGGAGGAACTCGCCCGCAAGTACCAAGAGGAGATCCACGCCAACGAGATTCTGTTACTTGCCTACTACATATCCGCAGTGAACATTGAGGCGGCATTTACTCAGAGGGACGGAGGGTACTACAAGGAATTTCCCGGGATGGTGTTTGCGGACACGTTCAGGCTCAACGAGGACAGAACGCCCTACATTCACAGGATATTCTACGAGAACGGAGAGAGGGCGGCGGCTCAGGAGAATGACGCAATCAACGTAATCATAGGCAACCCTCCCTACAGCGTGGGCAGGAAGTCGGAAATCTACAAGGGAGTTGACGGCCAAATCACCAGCACCTACGCAGCGAAGAGCACCGCCACAAACAAGAACTCACTATACGACAGCTACATACGGGCGATTCGTTGGGCAACGGACAGGATAGAGGGCAAGGGGGTAATCTGTTACGTCAGCAACGGGTCATTCATCGACTCGAACAGTGCGGACGGAATGAGGAAGTGTCTTGCTGAGGAGTTCTCGCAGATATACATCTTCAACCTGAGAGGCAACCAGCGCGGAGGAGATTGGCGCAAAGAGGGGGCTAAAGTTTTCGGCGGAGGGAGTCAGTGTCCGATAGCAGTAACGCTCTTCGTGAAGGCGGGTAAAAGTGAGGTGAAGAGGCCGTGTGAGATTCGGTATTACGAGGTCGGGGACTGTCTTACGAGGGACGGGAAGCTGAAGGATTTGACGGCTCGTGTATCGTTTGGTGAGATGGTGAGGTCTGGAGTGATGAGGGAAGTTTTGCCCAACGTTTATGGGGATTGGGTGAACGCGAGGGGTGAGCTTTTCGGGGGGTTCGTGAATCTCGGGAACAAGAACGAGGACAGGCCGGCGTTGTTTGAGGAGCGGTATTCTCTAGGTGTTGGGACTAACCGTGATGCATGGTGCTATAACTTTTCGCGTGAGGCATTGTGCGAGAACATTAGGACTCTGAAGCCCGAAGCCCTTACTGAGGACAGCTTGAGGGTATCGCTTTACCGTCCGTATGTGAAGATGATGATGCACTTCAGCCGTGAGACTAATGAACGTGTTTATCAAATGCCGCAACTTTTCCCGAAGTCTGACACTAAAAACATGGTGATATACATAACAGGTATAGGAG
>JAFPZI010000134.1 GCA_017417365.1 Synergistaceae bacterium | reverse complement strand
GGGGCCAACCTGCGCTGCCGTTCTGGACTCTGCAAATCTCCATGAAGAGTGCATCAATGTCGGGTCTTTCCTCCCTGTCGACGCAGACAGGTATGCAGGTATCGTTGAGCATTCCGGCCACTTCGGGGTCCCTGAAGGAGTCGCGTTCCATTAGGGAGCACCAATGGTCGGACGAGAAGCCGATTGACACGAATAACGGCCTGTCCTCGCGCTGGGCGGTCTGGAAGGCTTCCTGCCCCCAAGAGTACCAGCCGACGGGGTTAGAGGCGTGCTTGAGGAGGTAGGGGCTGAGTTCCGCGCCTAAGTGGTTGACTGGGACGAAGAGTTTTTTCTTGCCCTGCGGAGATTGCGAGGCGGACTCTTCGGAGTATTCTCCGTAAGCAGCGAGAGGGCCTAAATCGTTCATCAATCCGCTAGTGAACTGCATCCTCTTGTGCGATTGGGACGAGTTCAGAGAGAGAGTCAATGCTCTTCCACGCGCCCATTAGCCTGAACTCTTCCGCGCTGAAGTTGCCCTTAGTGATACCGATTGCCCGGACTGACGCGGCCTGAGCTGTGATTATGTCGAGGTCGGCATCACCGATATAGACGGTCTGAGCTTCAGGTATTCCCGTGTGCTTGAGGAGTTCCTGAATCATAGCTGGATTGGGCTTGTAGGGCAGGTGGCCATAGGGTTCTTCAGCACCCACGATAACGTCAAAGTATCCGGCCAGACCTGTGCGCTGTAACGGGAGGCTAGGGCGTTCCCTGTTTGAGACAACAGCAAGTTTGAGGCCCATTGAGCGTAACTTGGTCAGCGTGGGAATAGTGTCCTCGAAGGGCTTTATCAATTCGCGCTCGTATTTCTCCGAGACGGAACGATAGAGCTTTATCCATTCGGGGCGGTATTCCCCTAGCAACCCCTCACAGAACGTCGGAATAGGCGTGGCTATGTATTGCATAGTGAGTTCATGTGAGACTTCCGGGAGCCCTTCATGTCTGGCTACGTAGTTGAAGCAAGCCATGATAGCGTAACTGGAGTCTACAATGGTCATGTCGTGGTCAAATATCATTAACTTAATCAAGCACTAAACCGCTCCTTCTGCCTTCTGCTGTTTGGCTACATATTCCCTGAGAAGGTTATTGACAACTTTGCTCATCCTCATAGCGTAACCCTTGCCGCCCTCCCTAAAATAGCTCATGGTCTGACGGTTAATAGCCAGAGGGACATATTCAGTCTCAGGAGTAATCCAGAGGCCTTCAGCGTTATGTAACTGTTCAGGCGTGAGTTCCGGGATGTCTGAGCAGTCAATATCCTCATCCTTCATCGCGTCCAGTCGTGCGAAATCTGTCGCCATATTTCTCTGCCTCCTCATGATATATTCTTCGTTCTTCAACTCTGGCCCTGCGAGCTGAAATTATGCGTGTATTATCCCCGCGCTGTGTATGTATTACAGTTATTTCACGTTCTTCCAGAGTAACTACACTTATCATGCGCTGTTCACCATAATCAACTTTATCATTTGGCACAGTATGTACAAACGTATCAAATATTTTTACGGCATCAGCAAAATCTATCCCGTGCTCCTCAATATTGCTCTGCCGCTTGTTCTCGTCCCATTCGAACGGCATAACCTACCTCCTAAGGTTAGTCCCCAAGTTGCGAATCATATCGTTACGCGCCTGAGTAGGTGAATTGCTCGACTGCACCCCGGGTTGTGCCCAGTAGGTACGTGCCGTAGAAGTTATCCTGCCGATCATGTTGATTCCGAACATCTCAAGTATCATCTGCAGCCCCAAGAACACCCACACCACAACCGCAAGTACTGCAATAATCCTGAAACTTGCCCCTATAGTGCGGTCCGCTGCCTGCTCGAGCTGCTTAACCTCACGTTCTGCCTGCCTGCGTTCCTCTGAGGGTAAATCTTTCTCCATCCTCCTGAGCCGGAATATCCTCCACAAACTCGCTCCTCCCTGCGCCCACTGGTAAAGCCCAATAAGGAACACCGTTACTGCCACAAACGACAACAATACCATCATGATTTCTCACCTCCTTAATGAAAATTCGTGAATGTCATGTGATATTATAGCGTCAAACCAGAAAATTAATGCACTCACTAAGCAAAGCAGGTAATCAGCCATGAAATTAATCATCGCAGGATTAGGGCCGGGCAGTCCTGACCTCGTAACGCGCAAAGCCCTCAACGAAGCCTCAAGTTCTGACGTGATAATAGTCCCGCGTTCACACGGAGACTCTCAGGGCCTCGCGGAGAAAATCCTTCTGGAGAATCTACCAGCCTCAAGACTACAACATTTCACAATCCCGATGACCTACGACGGAAATCTACGGGACCGAGTGATTCTCGAACAGCTCGAAGCCTCCCGCCCTCAATGGGAACGTGCTCACAAAGTCTTCTTCCCGGTGATCGGCGACTCTATGCTATACTCGTCAGGAGCGTACTTGCTGGACGTTTGGCGGAAAATCCTCCCGGACCTCGAGGCGGAATTTGTCCCGGGAGTCTCTGCACACTCACTAGCTGCCTCTTGCGCACAAAAGTTCTTGGCCATGAGGGGAGAAATCTTCAGCGTTATTCCCGGCACTGCTGACCACGAAAAGATTCGCACTGCCCTCGACGCTTGCGACTCAGCGGCTATCTACAAGCCCACTGCCCTAAAGAATCTCCCTGACCTCGTGAAAGATTTCGCGCACATCATCAGGGTAGACTTTGCGGGAATCCCGGAGCGTGAGAGGATTATTGAGGGAGAAGAGGCACTCTGCAACATCAATGAATATTTGTCGGTGATTCTGCTATGGAAAAACTCCTGAAGGGTGAACTAACTCTCACGATAGATATACTCTTGGGGCTATTGCTCGGTGAAGTGATAATCCGCCTCAAGCTCCCCGACTTGCTCCTAAGACGCTTCACGCCCTTCCTCCAGCGTCATGGGGTGAACTCCACAACTGGTCTGGCTGTAGCAACGTCAATAGGTTCGTCCAAAGCCGGAGCAGCAATCCTCTCCTCAGCCCTAACGAGCGGCCAAATCTCCGAACGCTGTGCGGTGTGGTCTGTGCTGATGCTCTCTCTGCCGTCATACCTCAAACGCTGGCCGTCGACCCTCCTAATGTCCGTGAGCATGGCAGGAAGAGCCGGAATGTTTTACGCGCTGTCTATGCTGTTCGTTGCGGTATCAAGATTCGTGATTGCGTTCACGTTCCTCAAGAGGGGCAATGATGGTGAAGCCATGAGTTCAGGACCTCAAGCCCCCTCAGTGAAGACTCACAGCATGTCCCTCGTCAAGAAGCTCGTGAAGACTCTCCCGTTAGCGTGGATATTCTTTGCTCTGGCGTATTCGCTTGTGCCTGTGGTGAACAGCTACCTTCAGGAGGTGTTCAGGTCCCCGGGTGTGCTGGGGTTCCTGCCGCTGTCGGGCTGGGCGGTTGCTGCCGGAGCTGTGGTGAAGGTCTCTGCGGCATTGGCGATGGCTGGAGGGGCTATGGCTTCGGGTGAACTCTCTACGGCTGGGGCGGTGTTTGCGCTGGTGCTCGGGAGCGGTCTCGGGACTGCCACACGAATTATCCGAATGAACGCGGGGTACTATTTCGGGTTCTTCCCGGCCAAGACGGCACAGAAAATGCTAATCATGAACTTCATAACGATAATGCCTGCGGTAATTCTGAATTGGATTTTTGCCCTACTTGCATTATTATTCTGAGCATGAGGGAAATTCACATTTACACAGCAAGCAGAAAACTTATTGACGTACTGAATGACATTGAGCCTCTTACGGGGTTTATTCACAGGTTCCACGAGCTGGGAGCTGGTGAGATAGCTTCATCTGGCCTCAACGTAATAATCTCCAGCATTCCCCCGGCCCTGACCCACCAAGACACGAAATATATTCTCTGCTCACACGCTCCCCAAAGCCTCAGCAGAAATATTCTCGCCCTCCTCTATGACTTGTGGCCCCTGCCCCTGACTACACCACTAATACACTTTTACTTCAGGAAGCTCCAGACCCGGATAAAGGCGGAAATTGAGAACACATCGGAGCACCTAGAGCACCAGAAGCGTATTCTAGAGATGGCGCGTCAGGACTATTTGACGGGATTAGCGACCCGCTGGTACTTGCAGGACTTCATAGAGAGCAACCGCCACGAACGCAACATCACGTGTATCTACCTAGACCTTGACAACTTCAAGCAGGTCAACGACACTTTCGGCCACCAGGCAGGGGACCGGGCATTGGCTGCCACAGCGGAAATGATGCAGAACGAGTTCACCGACGGATTTGCTGCACGAATGGGAGGGGATGAGTTCATGTTGGTCTTGCTCGGTAAGAGGGACATAGCCGCCGTAGAACGCAAAGTCAATGACTTCATGTCGCGCCTGATGAAGTACTACAGCACCACTCGGACAATGAAGGCCTTATCCGTCAGCGCGGGAATCTCGCAGACAGTGCCGGACTCCGACAAGACGATAGACCAAATAATCCACGAGGCCGACCGGGCACTATACGAGGCCAAGAAAGCCGGTAAAGCCCGCTGCCGTGTCTACATTCCGTCAATGGGGTAAAGCATGAATCACTATCTGATTGACTATGAGAACGTCGGCTCTGACGGCATGAACGGAATAGAGCAGCTTGACCGAGACAGCAGGATATATATCTTCTACACCAAGAACGCTGACAAATTAACGTTTGACCTCCACATCAAGCTAATACAGGCCCGGGCGGAAGTATTCTTGTTCAAGGCAGAATGCGGGCAGAAGAACGCACTAGACTTCCAGCTGTCATCATACTTAGGCTGGCTGATACGAGGACATTCGGACGGCGAGAATAATTATTTCGTTGTCTCGAGGGATAGGGGCTTCACACCGTTACTGCCGTTCTGGAAGGCTCAAGGAATCACTGTCTCACTAGTTGCGGACGTTGCGGGCAACAAGATTCAGACCACCCTAGAGGAGTTGACCTCACTAGTTGCGGACTACACCGGCGACGAGAAAAACGCTCCGGCAGTCGTGAGCATCATCAACGCCGGCAAGACCAAGCAGGCAATCAATCAAGCACTCTGCAAGACGTTCGGCTCAAAACATGCCGGGGAAATCTACAGGGCAGTAAAACCGTTAATGGATGACAAGCCGGGCAGTTAAGGTGCTATAATCACACACTCAGAAATTCACAACAGAAAGAGGCATCATATTTCTACAATGTCATTACTACTCAAGACAGCCTTTGCGCTCTTTGCGGGCCTGATGATGACGAGGGCCTTCAAGCGCATGGGCTTAAAGTTCCCCGACGTTACAGCGTTCCTGATAGCCGGAGTCCTAGTTGGTCCATACGTACTTGGCCGAGTGAGCACGTTCGGTTTTGCTTCTGCCGGTGAACTTGCTGGTGTCGGGATAATCTCGAACGTAGCACTTGGCTTCATAGCGTTCGACATCGGGAGCGAGTTTGAACTAGCGAAGCTCCGGGACATGGGCAAGACTGCGGTATTCATCGGAATAGTTCAGGCACTAATGGCGACAATTCTTGTGGACTGCGCATTAGTCTTCCTGAGCTGCAAACTTGGCCCGGACATTCTGCCAATCCCTGCGGCGATAACTTTGGGGGCTATAGCTTCGGCGACTGCACCGGCGGCAACGTTGATGGTCGTGCGTCAGTTCAAGGCGAAGGGGCCGGTTACGGATTTGCTGCTGCCGATAGTTGCACTTGACGACGCTGCGGGACTGGTAATATTTGCGGTGTCAATCGGGATTGCTCAGGCGATGATAGGCGGGGCGATTAACGTAGTCTCGATAATCCTCAACCCAATAATAGAGATTGTGTGCTCACTGGTGCTCGGGGCGTTTATGGGGTGGGTTCTGACTATGATAGAGAAACTATTCTTCTCGAACAGGAACAGGTTAGCCATGACAATATCATTTGTGATGATGACGATAGCACTAGCCGACCGTGTGTACACGTTTGGGCGTGTGAGGATAGCTGCGTCTTCATTGCTGGTGTGTATGATGCTCGGTACTGTGTTCTGCAACATGAGCGAGTATTCTGCGGACATCATGACGCGTTCAGAGAAGTGGTCAGTGCCGTTGTACGCAGTATTCTTTGTGCTGTCGGGAGCGCGCCTTGAACTGAGAGTGCTTCAGTATGTGCCAGTGCTGATGATTGGCATTGTGTATATTCTCGTGAGGTGTGCAGGGAAGTACTACGGAGCGTTATTGAGTTCAACGCTGATGAATTGTTCGGCCAACGTCAAGAAGTATCTCGGGATTACGCTGTTCCCGCAGGCCGGCGTAGCTCTGGGAATGGTAGTGAGTGCTCAGAGTTTAGGTGCGGAGATTGGCGGGTTAATCAGGAACATAATACTCTTCAGCGTGTTGGTGTATGAGCTTGTCGGACCGATGCTGACGAGGATAGCACTGACTGCAGCCGGAGAGATTGAGCAGAAGCAGCCGGAACACGTTCACCGCGCAAGATTCCAGAGCTGAGGGCCGATAGTGTATAATATCGAAAAATTCACGGGAAAGGACAATTGACATAATGATTCATCGCAGTATAATGCGGTATGCGGTATGCGGTATGCGG
>JAFPZI010000133.1 GCA_017417365.1 Synergistaceae bacterium | reverse complement strand
CTCTTTTGACGGCAGCACCCTTCTCGACGTGAATTTTCCTGAGGGTCCCGGAGACTCGGAATGAGAGATCCGCGCGTCTGCCTCCCTGAACGGTGCCGAAGTATCTGCGGGTGAAGGAGTCTGTGCCTCCCTGAAGCCTGACTGTTCGGACTGGGCGGACGATTTCGGGTTGTGGCTGCGGTGCGGAGTGTTGGCGTAAGGTGCTCAGGCCGTAACACACTCCGGCGATGACGAGAATACCTAGTGAGATTCTGATAAAGTGTTTCATGAATCCAGCTCCTTATGAAAAATTTGTGTAGATTATAGATTTTGGGAGCTGGTTTGTCTTGCGTTACAGTTCGAAAATCCCGATTAAGGGCACGTGGTCAGAAGGTTTCTCCCAAGTACGAGGCTCAAGGCACGGGTAACACTCCCGGGCGTGAGACGCCAGAGCCTCCGACGCAAACATGTGGTCAATCCTCCAGCCGATCCCCCGTGAAACAGCGTCCTTAGTGCGGTAATCGTAGAACGTATAGACCCCCGCCTCAGCGTGAAATTTCCTGAGCAGGTCAACGAGTCCTGCTCTTGTATCCGCAAAAACTTTCCTGATTTCCCCGCAGAAACACACATGCTTCTTCTTGTCCTCTGGGTGAGTTACGTCAATCTCTTCCGGCGCAACGTTCATATCCCCAAGCCACAAGAATAACCCGTCCTTCTCGCGCTCAATAACTTTCCTGACCTTAGCGAAAAATTCCTTCTTGACCCCAAAGTCAGGATGGTCTATGGATTTCCCCTGCGGAACATAAGTATTGAGTATCGTTAATCCCTTGTGCCTGAGAGTCAGGACTCTCGTGGAAAATGTCCCGTCCTCGAACCCGAACGACACTTCAGCATCATTCCTCACAAGAGCGGCCACACCGTTATAGCTCTTCTCTCCGTGATAGTATGACTTATAGCCCCACTCAGTGAAGGCAGGCTCAGGGAAAAACTGGTCCTGAGTCTTTGTCTCCTGAAGAAAGAAGCAGTCGAACTCTTCACTCTTCAGCACCCTCTCCAGAACCGGCAGACGAGTACGCACAGAATTAACGTTGAAGCTGGCAATAAGCATCATAATTCACCTGTCTCTGATTAATCATTAATGACGATGACATTTCATAATTCTTCATCACGCTCAACAGCAATATTGTCTGCATGAACGTCTGGAACATGAAGTAAGTAGTACTATTGTCCGTCAAGTACACTATGTAGGAGTATGACATCAGCAGGGAGTATACAAAGCTGACGTTGTACCCGCAATGTTTCTCCGCAATTTTCGGCAGGCACCAGATATTCCAGAAGAACCACAAGAATGACCCTATGAACCCTAAATCTATATACATGGCCAGTACGTCATTGTGAATAGCGGTCGCAAAGAGAGTGTATATATATTTGCCAGTACTGCCGAATCCGTTGCCCGGGAAGAACAAGGACCATTCATACAATCCATCTGCTAGAGAAAAGAGGCCCATTCTGTTGGAGAAGTCGAAGCCGTAACTTGCTGCCAAATCATAGAGCAGTCCCGAAGTTATCAGCATAATGTAGAAGAAGCACCCCGCCATCACTGACCCGAGCACGATATAGACCCTTCTGTTTTTCCGCCAAATATGCTTACTCCTGATGAAGACATACAGGCCCGACGAGACTATTAGTGCGAAAATAGCGATTCTCTTCCAGCAGAAAACCCTGATGACACCTAGCATTAGAGTCGTTGGCCCTTTTGGGGGGGG
>JAFPZI010000132.1 GCA_017417365.1 Synergistaceae bacterium | reverse complement strand
GATACTCGGCAATACGCTATTATCCTTGTCCTTGTAGACTGTGTCTGCCGCCCTATGAAGTCATCAAGCTGGCTCTGGGTGTACACTCTCCGATTTGTTGGTGTCCTATAAGCGGGGACCAATCTCCCTTCCCTGTCCCACTTTTGGAGCGTTTTCACCTTGAACCCTAAATATTTTGCAGCCTCTGCTGTGTTATACGTGTTATCCATAACACTATATTATACTATATTACATTATTTGTCTATCTAGCTATCATCTCCTGAAAGTTTTTGCCGTGATTATATATCATCTGGCGGGCTTGGCGTATAACTTCCTCAACAGATAAGCCTTGCACAAATTCTGCATTGCGTAGGTCTCGCCGGACACAAAATAGTTCTCTCCCTCCGCGAAAATCTGCCCGGTATCGTTCCTGCTAATCATCCCGTCAATCACTCCAAGATGTGTACCTGCCCAGTCAGAAGCCTTGAGGCCCTCAGAACAATTCCCGTCGAGCGCGAAAATCTCCGCCTCAGTGTCCGCAAGATAGCAGCTGGTGAACCACTTGCCTCCCCAATCGTTGCGCCCGGGCATGTCGAGTTCCGTACCTGCCCTGCCGTCTGCGGTCCTGCCGTAAAAATGTCTGCCTGCCTTGCCGGTGTCATACTTCCCGAGATCGAGATTGACCAGAGCGGAATATATTACGTCGTGGTTGAAGAGTGCCGCCTCTGGAATCTCCCTGCCGGATAGGGCGTAAATTATCGCTGTGTCCGTCATGCCCTCAATTGTCGTGGTCATGTAATCTATGTGGTGAAGGCCGTGATTCATCACCGTACCGTCAGAGTCTATGTTTGACCCGCGAAGAATATCCCGGACTCTCACGCCGTCAATCAGTCTTTCCGAGTTCAGGTCCTCAGGCCGTGCAGTAGATGACAACAGAAGCTCCCTCAATTTGGCCTCCCAGAGAGCATTATTCCTGTGGTCAGGGAGCATGCACACAGCCAGTGCCAGTATTCGGGAGTTCCACGCGTTCTCCTCAGCCTTAGTGTCGTCGGGGAAGACTATCTGCCCGTTCTTGTCCCTGTAGTACGGAACGTTATAGCGGGTGAACCTGTCCGCCTCAAAGATCAGCATGTTCACGACGTAAGTTCTGTCCTGACTGCTGAGTCCGTCCCACAGAAGCCACGCGGCAAAAGCGATATTCTCCGCCCAAAGTGCACTCTGCCACGCGTTGCCCCAGCCGGTAAAAGTGTTGGAGCAGTGGTCCCTTGCGAGTGAAGCCGTCAATTTCCCGGCCATCTCTGCGGCATCCTCCCGGGATATTCCCGTAACTGCCTCATTATAAAGGTTGAACTTCAGCGCGGAGGCCAGCACAAAACATGTATGACCCCATACCCTGAGCGCGTTTTCTCCAGTGTCCCGGCCGGTCGTGTTGGGCAGGTGAAGATAGTCATGATTCCGCCACTCCCTGAAGGACTCCGCACTGTTCAGAACTTCCCGCTCCTGTGCTGCCGTGAGGGTGAATGAATGTACGTTGCTTGAGTATGGGGAATAAGCATACCTGAACGGGGAGGGCCACTGAGTATTGAGAAGGTATCTCAGGTTCAGGGCAGCAGCTCTTCTGAGGGCCTCAGAGTCCCGGTATTGTTCCGGCGTTAATGGGTCAGTGCTGATTCTGCTCCAGTCGGGAATATATATCTTGCCGGAAAATCCGCGAGTCTTGGTGAAGCTCACTCCTGAAACGGCAATCGCCAGCACAATAACCAGCGTCCCGGCAGCAAGCAGTGAGTGCCTGAAGTTCTTTGCCCTGCCAGTCAGAACACCGAGAAGCCCCGCAAATATCCTGCTCCCGATAAACAGTCCCGCAGCAGCGAGCACGAATATCACAAGGTGCCCAGCATTCCCGAACAGCCGGGCCAGCACAAGAATCGCTAACTGATTCAGGCACAAATACACGATGGAATTTTTCCCTATGTCCTGAAGAAGCATGCACACTCTGCCTCCGCAAAAAAGTGAATGCGCTATCCTTGAGAGGCTCAGGCCCACGAGGCAGGAAGCAATAACATTGACGTAGAACAGAGGGACAAAACTATACGAATCCGTCCTCATGTTCACATAGCCATTGAGGAAAATTAATGCTCCTGTGAAGGCTCCGAAGATTAACGTTTTTGGCAGTGAGAGAGAGAATTTCTCGAGGGATTTCCCGAACACACAGCCGATATGGTACAGGCCAAGACCGACAAGTGCCGAATTTCCGGCGTAAGGCAGTGGGAACGCCAAGTAATGGCACGAAACATGTCCGGCCAGAGCTAGAAGGATGATTATTGCGCTCCTCAACAGGGGATTCTCCGTGAGGCAGGACACCGCACAATACGCGCACTCAGTCAGGAATAAGGCCGTCAAGAACCATAAGGCTCCGGCAATTGGGAGACCGTATGTGTTGATGCTCAATAGGTGAAGCAAAGGGTGAAGGTATGCTGCTGACCTCCAGTTACGGACCAGCCACAGAAGGTAGTGAAGGCTCCCGAAGCATATGTAGGGGATTAAGAGGGTTTTGGCCTTGCGGGCAGTGAATGAGGTGAAGGGATTCTCATGGCGGGCCCTGAAACGTTCGTACGAGGTCCCGAAGAACATTCCCGAAACAACGAAGAACATCGGCATGTGGAAAGCGTGAATGAAGTGGTCAAATTTCCTCCCGAATCCTACATGACCCATAATCATCAAGAGGATACCGAAGGCCCTGAAGATGTCTACGTGTTCGATTCTGTGTT
>JAFPZI010000131.1 GCA_017417365.1 Synergistaceae bacterium | reverse complement strand
CCCGTTTGTCTCTACAGCAACGCTAAGGGCCGTATTTCTCGCTCTCTGCGCTCCGTAGTTCTTATCGTGAGGGATGTAGCGTATTCTCTCGTCTTGAGCCGCATAACCCTCTACCATCCTTCTGACATCTTCACGTAACTCATAGTCCGCAGGGCTGTCATCAACAACAACTAGATTCCAGTCCTTGTACGTCTGAGCTATTACGCTCTTCACAGCACGTTCAACCATAGCGGGTGCACGCCTGCAAGTAGTTATTGCCGCAAGTATCATTGATTCATTTCTCCCCATGAGATTTTTGCCGTAATTATATCGTATAAGGCTGAATGACGCTTTCACTGCCCGAGCATGTATAATATGCACACACAAACTTTTCGGGAGGGTTTATCACATGCATAAATTCATCAGTGTAGTTTTCCTTGCGCTCTTCCTGCTCATGCCCTGCACTTCACGCGCTGACGACGGCAAGACCGCAATACTAGTTGTGTCGTTCGGAACGTCCATGCCGGAAGCGAGGCAGGCAATCACTAACCTAGTCGAGGCCGCCCGCAAAGAGTTTCCGAAGTATGAAGTCAGGCTCGCATTCACCTCGAACATTATCCGCAGAAAAATAGCTCGTGAGTCCAGCGGGGTCATCCTGAATCCTGTGCAGGCCTTAGCGGCACTCAATGACGAAGGTTTTGCGAACGTCTGCGTAATGCCCACGCACATGATTCCCGGTGAAGAATACGACGAGATTGCTGGGGTAGTTGACGCTTTCGGGGGTCTGACGGGAAAATACGGCTTCAAGACTCTAGAATTAGGGACTCCCTTCCTCAATGGGGTAGACGACTGCGAGGGGATGGCGGACGTACTGCTCTCACGCTTCAAGACTCAGCTCAAGGACGAACACACTGCAATAGTCTTGATGGGGCACGGGACACCCGAACACTTCGCCAACGCACTCTACTCACAGTTACAGCTGGCACTGGACACGAAGGCCTACGGAAGATTCTTTGTCGGGACAGTTGAGGCCGCTCCGAAGATTGAGGACGTTCTCGCCCGCCTGAAGAGGCACCCGGAGATTACGAGGCTTGTGCTGAGTCCGTTAATGATTGTCGCAGGGGACCACGCACACAATGATTTAGCTGGGGAAGATGAGCCGGAGTCGTGGATAAATATTCTCAGGAAGAACGGTTATAATGAGATAAGTACGTATCTTGTTGGGCTTGGGCTGGATAAGAATATTGCTGACAAGTTCACGGCAAAGATTCATGAACTTATGGACTAGGAGAACAAACTCTCCCCTTGCGATTTCGTGAGGGGAGAATTATTCCTGCGTCCATTCTTCTAGATTTAGGCCGTCGATTCTGCCGAACTCTTTGACGTTGTTAGTAACGAGTATACCGTTCTTGGCCAAGACCGTAGCGGCAATAAGCGTGTCATTGTAGCCGATTTTCTGCCCGCTAAGCTCAAGAGCTGCCCTTATTCTTGCGTAAGTCCTCAGTATAGAATTATCAAACGGGACAATCTCATACGGCATACAGAAAGCAAGAGTCTCGAGGAGAGTTTCTTTCCGGCGTTTGCTTTTCTCCGCACCAACAAGAAGTTCACCCTTCACGATAGCAGGTATCTTTATGCGTTCAGGCTCTATTGAGTTAATCCTGTCTGCAAGGATACCGAATGGATGCCGCATGTGAAAGATACAGATATTTGTATCAAGGTAGTATATCTTATCCAAGGTTGAGGTCCTCATCACGTGCATAGCCATCGGGTGGTCTGACAAACGTATCATCAGTTACTGAACCCGCCGTACTCTCTACGTATTCACGCCAGCCTTCGCGAGTATGGTAGTCGAACACCTTAACCTTTAGCTTCTCTCCGCCGTAGTCAACTTCTTCGTAGCGCATATTCATTCCTCCTTTGGGATGGCATCATTATAGCACACAAAAACTCCCCCCTTAATCTCAAGAGGGGAGCGCAATAATAAAATATTTTACTAAATCTCGCAGGGCTTAATCTCCCGAACAACGTCGAGAATTGTCCCGTCGCGTGCCTCGAGAATCGCTACTACCTTGTCCTTCCACTGGAGGTCGTCAGGCCTGCCCACAAGTGAATACGCCTTCTCCTGAAGTTCCTTGATGGGTACGTGCTTGATTCCCGCAGCGTCAAGTGCCTCGATGATGTCCTTGCGCGCAGGGTTGACCGCAGTACCGTAGTCCGTAACTACCACGTCCACGCAGTCCCCGGGGGTCGTAACCGTAACGACGTGTTCGCAGATTGTCGCCATACGTCCGCGCGTCAGGGGCGTAACGATAACGCAGCACTTCGCGCCCTCCGCAGTGTCCGGGTGTCCGCCCGGTGCACCTCTCAGCACTCCGTCAGAACCTGTGATTACGTTCACGTTGAAGTCCGTATCAACTTCCAGTGCGGCCAAGACCACAAAGTCCAGCTTGTTCACGAATGCTCCCTTGTTCGCAGGGTTGGCGTACTCGCTGGCCGTCATCTCGAAGTGGTTCGGGTTCGTCCGAATGTCCTCGATTGCTCCCGTGTCGAAGTCCTGAACGTCGATAATCTTCCCAACTTTGCCCTTACGCTGAAGTTCGCAGATTGCCGCCGTAATTCCTCCGATTGCCCAAGCCATCTTGATGCCCTTTGCGTCCATGAGGGGCTCAAGGAACCTGTTCACCGCAAGTGAAGGCCCGCCCGCTCCAGTCTGGAAGCTGAAGCCCTCCTTGAACCACGGACAAGCCGCGATAACCTTCGCAGTGTTCTCGGCCATCATTAAGTCTCTGGGGTTCTGGGTCATTCTTGCGGCCGCGCTGGCTATCTTCTTGGGGTTGCCGATCTCGTCGACCTTCACGACATAATCGACATTTACGCCGTGAATGCTGGGCGGGAAGTTCGGGTAAGGCACGAGGGTATCAGTGATAACTACGACCTTGTCAGCGTACTCTGAGTCAACAACGGCATAGCTCAACACTCCGCAGTCGCCCTTTCCGCCGAGTGCGCGAGCGTTGCCGTACTCGTCCGAAGTCGGTGCTCCGATGAACGCAACATCAATATGTACGTCGCCTTCCTCAACTGCCCTGACGCGTCCGCCGTGTGAACGCAAAATCGCGGGGGTCTTCAGCTTTCCGTGTGAGACAACGTCGCCCATCTTCCCGCGAATACCTGAAGTCTGAATGCCCGTTACTATTCCCTGCTCGATATATGCCGCTATCGGGTCGTGAGCGTCGCCGAGACTTGAAGCAGCTATAGTGATGTCCTTAATGCCCAAGTCTACTATTTCCTTCATGACCATATTCACGATATAGTCGCCGTTCCTGAAGTGGTGGTGGAACGATACCGTCATACCGTCCTTTATGCCGCAAGCGATTACTGCATCACGGATTGAGGGAAGTATCTTGCTCTCCTGCGGGTTCTCGTAGATTCTGGTCGTGGGGCCGGCCTTCTTGATATACTTGCCGTCTCTGTAGCCTTTGCCCTGATAGGGTTCGTACTTCCTGCCGTTCTTGAGTTCTACTGCTAATGCTTCTTCGGGTATCTCTCTGCCTACTGCGTTCTTCATGTCTACAGATCCCCCTCGTAAATTCCGCTGGCTTTTGCTAACTTGATGACCCTCTCAGCACCAGGCACAAAAGCTATGTCTATCATCTTGCCATTGTCGAGAGTGAAGACCCCGACGCCCTCTTTTGCGTGTTCACGGAAGGCACGGACAATCTTTTCTGCCTCCGCAATTTCCTTCTGAGTAGGAGCAAGCATCTCGTGAACTATAGGAATCTGCTTCGGGTTGATGAGTGATTTCCCGTCAAAGCCCATCTCCACGTTCTGCTTGACTTCCGCCCTGAAGCCCTCGTCGTCGTTGAGGTTGGTGAACACCGTATCGAAGCACTGAATCCCGGCAGCACGGGCCGCGTTGAGCATTAAGCCGCGGGCAAACAGCATCTCGATACCTCCGGGAATCACCTTGACCTGCATGCACTTGCGGTAATCTCCGCCGGACAGAGCAACTCCGAACAGTCTCGGTGAGGCCTGGCAGATCTCGTAAGCGTTCAGGACTCCCTTGGGGCTCTCGAGGGCGGCCATGAGCAGCGTACGTCCGACCTCAACGCCAAATTCTTTCTCGGCTTCCGTTACTGCCTCATCGACTACCTTCACGTCCTGAGCCGACTCGGTCTTGGCGATTCTGATTCCGTCGCACCCTCCGGCTACACAAACGCGGATGTCTTCCTTCCAGTGGGGAGTGTCGAGGCCGTTAATCCTCACGATGACTTCAGTATCACCGTAATCAATTTCCTTCAGGGCGTGGTAGAGTGAGAAGCGCGCGGAGTCCTTCTGGTTCTCTGCTACAGCGTCCTCAAGGTCCAGCATTATCGAGTCCGCTCCGTAAATGTATGCGTCCTTGATGAGGCCGGGTTTCTGTGCGTTCATGAACAT
>JAFPZI010000130.1 GCA_017417365.1 Synergistaceae bacterium | reverse complement strand
GTGTTCACTAACGGCAAATGCGCTATCTTCATGTATATCTCCGCTGCCTTCTCCGCTGTCTCGATAAGCCCAAACGCCTCGTCTAGGTCAACTCCAGCTCCATACAGCCCGTGCTGTGCCCACACTACTAGACGCGCAGTCCTCATCTTCTCCGCTGTGGCCTCACCGATCTCGTTGGTCCCGCAGAGCATCCACGGCAACACGTTCACTCCGTCGGGGAACACCACAATACATTCTGTGCACATCTGCCAAAGCGTGCGCGTGAAGGCCTTCTCGTCGAGCGTGTGTACGTAGGTCATTGCGAGCAAGTTCGTCGGGTGGCAGTGCATTACGACCCTGTTCGCGGGGTTGACGCTGACTCTCACGGCGTGGCTCATCATGTGCGCAGGAAATTCGCTCGTGAACTTCCCGCCGTCGGTGAAACCCCACAACAATTGGGCGTTCGCTCCTCCGTCGATAATCTTAACGAGGCCGAGATTCACATCAGGTGCGTACTGTACGTTCTTGAAGTACTTCCCTGTTCCAGTTACGAGAAAACATTTCCCCTCAAGTGCCGGTGCGTTGAACCCAGTCGGAATCGTCCGCAAAACTCTATTCACGTCCCCATACTCCCGAACGTCAGACTCCTCGAGCATCAGAGAAATATTCCCGCCGTTGCGCTCGTCCCAGCCGTGAGCGTACATGTTCGTGCAGGTCCGAATCATCTCCACCATGAATGGAGCCGTCATAATATCCTTCATGGCTATACCCTCTTGCTGAGAACGTCCGCTTCGTACTTCTGCACTCCCTTGAACCACTCACGGTCAAGAGGCTTCCCGCATACCCCGCAATACTCATCCCAGATTTCTCCGAACGGTAACGTCTTCAGCTCATCCTGCACAACAAATAATTCTGTGAACGCTGATTTGTCCTGCAGGGCCTTCAACTGTCCGACCGGCTGCAGCAGTGCGAACAACAAAGCCTTCTGGAAATTCCTATAGCCCATAGTCCACGCAGCTATTCGGTTGATTGACGCGTCGAAGTAATCCAGTGCGAGATTCACACGGCCCTCAAGACCTCCGCAGCGGACTATCTCACGAGCAATTTCACGGGTCTCGTCGTCGAACAACACCACGTGGTCAGAGTCCCAGCGTATCGGCCTCGTTACGTGTAAGGCTATCTCGTCGAAGAACGTCAACAGTGCCGGTATCTTGTCGCTGACAACTTCCGTAGGGTGATAGTGTCCGTTGTCCATTAACGGTATGCACTTGTCCCTGTTGTAGGCGGCATAGCTCAGGGCGAATTCCGCACTCCCGACAGTGTAGGCCTCAACCCCAATCCCGAAGACTTTGCTCTCAATGCAGGGCTTGACCTTCTTGAAGTCGTATGGCTCCCTCAAAATCTCGTCGATTGCCTCACGGTAGCGCACTCTTGGCCCCAACCTGTCGCCAGGTACGTCCTTGAAGCCGTCGCCGGTCCAGATGTTCATCACGCAGGGCTGCCCTAACTCTTCGGCTAAGTAGGTGCTGATTCTTATGGATGCTTTGCCGTGGTCAATCCAGAATTTTCGGGTGGCCTCGTTGGTTGAGGAGAGGGTGAGAGGGTCGCATTTGGGGTGAGAGAAGAAAGTCGGGTTGAAGTCGCAGCCTAGCCCCCTATCCTTGCAGAACTGTACCCATTTCGCAAAGTGTTTGGGCTCGAGCTTGTCGCGGTCCACCCAGTCGGTGCCCTCAAAGATTGCGTAGCTCGCGTGGAGGTTCATCTTGGGCGTTCCGGGAATCAGGCTCATAACTTCGTCAAGGTCCGCCATAAGTTCCTCAGGGGTCCTAGCGCGTCCGGGATAATTGCCTGTGGTCTGAATGCCTCCTGTGAGGGGCTTGCTCGGGTCGGTGTCGAAGCCTCGAACGTCGTCGCCCTGCCAGCAATGAAGTGAGACAGGTACACCCTTCAGCTTTGCTATGGCCGCGTCAGTGTCGATGCCGAAAGCCGAATACTTTTTCTTAGCAGTCTTGTAAGTCATGCGTTAAACCGCCTCCATCTGTATTTTGAGATTGCCCAGTGCCGTAGCTTCTATCGGGAGGGCAATAACTTTCTTGCCTGTTGCCTGCTCGGTTAATCGGTTGAGGAATTGATTCTTTGCTCCTCCTCCTACGATGTATATGCTGTGATACTCTCTGCCGGTGTTGCGCTCGATCTCCTCAACGGCCTTCCTGTAGTTCTGTGCCAGTGAACGGTATGCGCACCTGAAGTAGCCCGCGGGGTCTTTGGGAGATTCCATGAGCTGTGAGTCAAAAGCTGCCTTCATGCTCTCGGGAGCGAGAAACACTTTGTCGTCGGAGTCCACTATGCCGTCAAAGGTGCTTGCTTCTGCCTCCCTGACTATTTCGCCGAAATCCTTACCCGGGCATAACTCATCACGTAACCTGTTGATTAACCACATGCCCATAAGATTCTTAAGGTAGCGGGTGTAACCGACTCCTCCCTCGTTGGCGTAATTGGTCCTCATGCTCTCATGTGTGGTTATGGGAGTACGTATCTTCGCACCGAGAAGGCTCCACGTTCCCGAAGATATGAATAGTTCGTCGCCATCCATAGGGATGCCTTCAACTGCGCTGGCCGTGTCGTGAGTCGCGCACAATATGCACTGAACCCCATGATAAGTCCCGAGCTTTGTCCCGGGCTGGCTCAATGGACAGAATAACTCTTTGGGGAGGCCAAGAGCAGCAATGATTTCGGGGTCATAGAGGCCGGTTTTCGCGCTGACCATTCCCGTAGTCGTGGCGTTGGTGTATTCGTGGCCCTTGACACCGCAGAGCTTGTAGAGGAGGTATTCAGGCATC
>JAFPZI010000129.1 GCA_017417365.1 Synergistaceae bacterium | reverse complement strand
CCGTGTGCCTGCACCTGCCCTTAGCGTACTTGCTTGTGTAGGGCCTGTGAATATCCTTCAGGACTTTCGGATCACTGCCAGGCATTGCGGCTCCGCAGTCCCGGCAGACAGTGAAGCCGTTATCCCCGCTGCCGGTGTTGAGCATTATTATTCTCTGGTTTCTTCGCGAGGCCGTGCGTATGTTCGTGAAGCCCGGGAGTTTTTGCATCTCGTCAGCGTCAGGGAGTGTCGAATACAGCGGAGGGTTGACGCGTGAATATTCTTCCTCAAGTTGTGCCTCGTACACAGATTTTGCATCTCTTGGAGCGAATCCCCAAGGCCTGAGCATAGGACGGGACGCAGTGAGTCCCATATTCCCGCAGAAGGGGCACTTGTCCGCAGCGTCATCAGGGAAGCCGAGCCACCCGCAGCGAGGGCAGGACACTATGTCCTTGAGGTAGTTCGGGTCCTCTATGAATCCTCGCGCGGGACTGGATGCACAACCCTTCCTGTGTTCACTGCCGGGATAATAGAGGCCGCCTATCTGGTAAGTCAGTTTGTCCACAACTATTGACCGGCCGGGAGCGTATTCGCTTATGGCAACATCAATCCCTCTGTCAACTTGGTACTTGGTCCTGCCGTCAGCGTCAGATATATACGTGCTGACTACGTTTTTCGGGAACGAGTAAGTAGGGATTATGCCTTCCTCATAGAGAGCGTCGAGCAGAACTTTTTCGGTAGCGCCGGAAGTGTAAAGCTCAGGGTGTGAGGCTGTCTTATGCTTTAGAGCGTCGAGGCTGGTGCATAGTGCAGACCTGAAGGCCCCGAAGTCAAACATTCCTGCGTCATCAATCAATATGCTTGAGCCGGGTACCTGCCAGTGTGCAAGAAATTTCTTGAACCTCTCCAGATATTCATCAACGAAACTTGACGTGCTTAACCTGTCGAGGCTTGAGCTTATTGACGCTAGGAAGTCCTGCAAGGCTGTCATGCTCAGGTGGCGGTGTATTAACTTTGTGCTGTGAACGTCTATTCTTGGCTGCCTTACAGCCCCCCTAAGCATCGGCACAGGGTGAGCGAAGTAAAGATTGTCGTGCGGTCCGTCCTCACAGAAAGTTATGATTGTCGAGAGGCTTGCTCCCCTGCGTCCTGCTCTTCCTGCTCTCTGCTGGTAGTTCTCTCTTGTCGGCGGAATGTTCCTCAAGCCTATTGCGGTGAGGGAGCCTATGTCTACGCCTGCCTCCATTGTTGTTGTGCTGCTCAGAATGTCTACGGGTGTCTCGTTCCCCTCGACTATGTCCTGAAATCTCAGCTCGTATCTCTCTGTCCTTGACCACATGTCGCTGCGTTGGTCCTTGTAGGAGAGCTGTGCTGTGTGTTCCTCAGTGTCGATTACGTGAATCTTTGCGCCGTTCAGAGCGTCATCAATGGGTTTGCGCCAGAAGTCCAGTGCCTCGAGTTCTGCTTTTGCCGCCGCGTGAATGTGTTCTGAGCCGCAGACCGGGCATTTACCCTTGAGCATGTATGGTGAGAGGCTTGCGCACTTTTCGCAGGTGTACCAGACGTGTAGAGGGTCATACCTTGCCCTTACCCGCGAAAGATCAACGTAGCTCTTCCCGGTGTCAGTTCTGCTCTCCAGAAATCTGCTGAGGACCAGCCGCCAGTTTTCTGCCTCATCGTCCGACCAGCCGGCGGAGTCTTTGACGGCCTTCGGGAATGTCCAGTCTTGGCCGAGCCCGTAACCCTTGTATGAGTTACGTACCTCACTCCTGATTTCGTCGCTTATAGTGTGGCCGAGAGCGGCAGCCTCATCACAGACTGACATTATCCACGCGCTGAAGACCTCCAGAAATTCACTCTCACAGACCTTAAGCCCTTTATCTTGCAGAGTGTAGATTGCATAACCGCGTTCTATGTCCGTTGGTTCAATCCAGCATGACCCGGAGTCATAGAGAGTGTTGTAGCTTCCGCTGAACATTCGCAGCAGCAAAGCCTGAAAACCTTCTGGAGCAGCTGACGTACTGAGGCGTGGTTTGTACTTCCGGCCAAGTCTGCATGAGAGATTGTAGCCGTCCATTGCTGACTGGCAGTGCTCGGCGAATTTCTCGCGTTCGGTTCCGTGAAGTATCTGAATATTTCTCTGTCCTGCAGCAAGGCACAAATAGTCGTACAGCCTGTCCATAGAGTTATCGTCTTCGGCCTTCTCCATCATGCTGACGGCGAGGGCGAAGAGCTGACGTGCCGCACCAATATCTGACGCGTCGGACATATCGCGGGCTAACTTTGCGGCCCTCTGTCTGCTGTCCGAGAACAGAAGCACCTTCCTTCCCTCGTTGGGAAATTTATCGGCCCCGGACACTGGCGGCTGTTCCTGAAATTGAGCCTTCACAAGGTTGAAGAATGACTGATTGCCCCTCGTGCTGAATGAAGTAATCTGTGTGTGTGAAAGCTGGTGCCTGCAGTGAGGGCACGTAGGGAAGGTGATAATCTCCGGCCTGCCCTTCGCGCGGTAATCGCAGTAATAGAGTCTCCTGAAGCCCTCCTTGTCCGCGTGGGAGTCGTCAGCAAAATTCACGAACCCGTTCCTCACGTCAAGATAGCAGGGCTTAACGGGGTTCTTTCCCTGCCTTTTCGGGGGGCTGAATCCGTCTTCGGGTATGAATAGGTGAATCTCCTTAAGCTTTCGGTCTATGACTTGGCCTGGATAGTGCCACAAGTAAGCCCGTCTGCTGTCAAGCTCATCCTCGAAAACGCAGCCCCTGAAGAATAACGCACCGCACCTCCTGTCGTTGTAGAGTTCGTAGACCACGCTCCCGCAGTGAGGACACGTCATGGTGCCGTTCTCGTTGAGGAATATCTCCCCAAGAGTGAGGCCGCTGTGTGTGTGAGAGTGAGTGCACTTCTCGTTTGTGCATGAATATACGCCCCTGATGCCCCTGAAGAACATGTGCATTCTTGCGGGCCACAGTACAGCACCCTTCTCGCTGCGAGCCTTAGGAGCAACGGCAAGAAGAATCTCCGTGCAGTGCAGAGCGTCATCACTGCTCAGGCTGGGAAAAATTTTTGCGGACAGCTCACTCAATGATACTGCGTTGTCCCGGCAGGTCTGAATCAGCGTGTTGAACTGCCTGTAGAGCGCAAGATTCTCGTACATCCATTCATAAGCGGCCGTTAGATTCGTGAAGGACTTCCCAAATAATGCATTCACTGAATCAAGTCGTGTTTGTTCGTCCTCGAAGGCCTCAGAGCCAAAGCGCAGTAATTTTTCCGTGTCGAGGTCATACTGTCCCAAGCAGGAAATATTCTCGCGCTCACCCGTCAGGTAACAAAAAGTCCCCGCCCCTTCCGCTGAGGTCAATTCCCCCGCAAAGGCCATGACGTTTT
>JAFPZI010000128.1 GCA_017417365.1 Synergistaceae bacterium | reverse complement strand
CCATATGTCCGCGCGAAAATCTGTGCTCACGGCCAGATATTCCTTCACGCGGTCCACTGGCTGGACGTATCGGGTCAATTGGGCTATTACGCTCTCGTAAAGCAGGCATAATTCTACGTAGGAGGCTACGGGGTCGCTCTTGCCTCCGGATTGGCGGGTTATGTTGGTGTAGTTCTGCGCCCGGACATCGAAGCCGGCTCGCAATGTCTGTAACTGTTCGGCTGCCTGTTCTAGGCGGGTCTTGTGGCGTTCGTAATTGTGTAGGTAATACTCTGCGCGTTTGTAGGGGGTCACATTTTACCACCGCCTTTGAGGAATATGATAACAGCCCCGCTGGAGGCCGTTCCTTACGGGGCTGAATGAGGAAGCCCTGTGTTCGGGCTCATCGTGGATATTATACCAGATTTCCGCCTAAAATGGGCATTCTCCGCTGTCGGGATTCCATGCCTCAGCGTTCACCTTCCCTCCCTCTTTAGACTGGAAGGAATCCCCGCTACGGTCGCGTTCTCCGGCCTTCTCCCCACGCTCGTACGCAGGGAACATCCTTACCCTCACGTAACCTTCTTTGGTCGTCGGCAGAAGGGACATGTTCACCCACGACTTCAGGAAAAATTCATACCCTCCGTCATCGTACTTCAGAACGTATCCGACATTTTCCCAGTTCTTGTAGGTCTGGCCGTTGCGACCTTCATACTCTCCGACTGACACTAATAGATTATGCGTCTTCTTTGCGCTCATCCTTCACCCCTCCTCCTTGACACTCTAAAAACTTCACTAACGCCTTCATTACCTTCAGACAGTCCTCATAGTCCTTGCGGGGGAGATATACTCCTTGAGGCTCCTCACTGATGGCGCGTTCCCCTTCCTGCTCGTTTCCTCCTGATGGCGGACAGTACTCGGGGTATCCTGCTTGGCGGGCTATGTGGTTCCACATTTGGGGCGACACTCGCTCGGGATGGCATCCTAAGCACGAGATTACCCACTGGCGCACTCCGTACTTGACGGCCAAGTCACACTGTGTGACTGTACTTCCCACTGTCTGCATGTACACTTCATGCGCATTCTTCACGGCTTCGGAGTCGTCGCTGATTCCTCTGGGCACTCGTATCGGACGGTTTTCGGGGGCAGTCAGTGAGGCTGGCGGGGTGTACTTGGGGAAGCCGAATACCTCTGCTATCTTGTTCCACATGCGGCTTGACACAAGCTCGGGGTGGTTCTCCAAGAGGCTTATTGTCTGTACGGATGTCCCGACTCGTTGTGCTACGTCCTTGAGCGTCATCCCCCATGCTTTGCGTAACACCCTGAACTGCCGAGCGTGCCCTAACGCTACGGGGTCGGTGCGGATTGAGTACATCGCTGTGTGGCCGTGCATCATCCCTCAGCACACCCAGAGTACAGCTCCCACTCGAAAAACTTCGCTGCCTTGTTGTACAGTTCAGGCGAACAGTTCTCAGGGTGGAGCTCCAACCGGATCACTTCGTCCGGCGTCATCTCAAGCGCCCGTGCAAAGTCCGCGTGTGTGTACCCGTTCAGCCTCCGGACTAGGTGCATCCGACGACAGTTACGCAGCGCAGATATATCATCAGCAATCGTCTTCATCACTCTTCAGTCCTCCCACTCGACAGAGTTCCTCACACTGTCGAAGATTTCCCCCAACTGTCCTCGGTACTTGGCCAGATAGTCATACAGCGTCATCGTTGAGGCCGTTACTCCTGACTTGCTCATGTTCACCAGCATTTCACCAAAACTCAGAGCATCAGGAATTATGATATACTCTGTCTTGTATCTTCTATGGAGATATTCCGGGCAGTCCAGAGGACACACAAACTCTCCACAGCCGCCCCCCAGTGCCCAGGCCGTTCGTCTGCACGCAGTATGGTGAACACATGACATATCTACTACCATCTCTCTTACCTCCTCAAAGGTTTTTGCCCCCTCCCGTACGCAGCTGGCCTGCGAAAACACTATTAATGAATACTATTGCCCATACCACAGGCAGCTATTGACGAGAGGGGTAACCCGTCCTCCGCCGGTGCCGGACTGTCAGCGCAACTTGCCCCTTCGAAGCTCTACCATTGCCCCGACATCCAAACGGTGGCGGAAGTTATTTGTTCCCCGCACTGCACTTAATCCCTCCACCAAGCATTCTCTACTATGAGCGTATCTATCTTCGAAAGGAGGTATTCTTATCGCCTGTACTCTATCCATGAGGAATCCAGCACAGCACGGGGTAATCTTTATGAGTTCACTCCATGTTCCACCTGCGCAGTATCGACCGCCCTTCTTCCGTCTTACGCAGCACGTCCACAGCCAGCACACTCGGCCTCAAGTCCGGCTTCCGCTGGTACTCCTCCGCAATCTCACGCGCAAATGACTCAGCAGGAGTCTCACTGCGTTTTACCCCCCGAGAGCCGTTTATGCCCTCGAGGGTTTCGCACGCAAAGGATAGCTGCCCTTCCACTTCCTTCAGACCGTCGGTGAAATCAGCAGCACCGCATCCATCATCACAAACTGCCTCGTCCGGCTTATGAACTTCATCATGTACTGCCGGAGCCTCAACAGTTCTGCTCGCATCTTCAGACGCCGTATCTTCGCCATCTTCACAGCCTCCATTCTCCGTATTCGGGAACTCGTAGTACGTCCCTCGCACTCCCTTCGTGATCACCGCGTCAGGGAGTATCTCGCCTACCATTTCGGCCAAGACACCAGAAAATGTCCGTTTGTCTATCGCCGTCTCGTTGTTCGCCTTGCACCAGCTCAAATACGCTCCATATACTTCAAGCCTCCTTAACTTGCGCCCCGTTATCTGCCACCCTGAACGCAGAAATTCTTCTACACCTGCAAAGTTCTTCATCGGGAATATGTAGTGCGTCCCGTTCTTTACGTCGCGGTCTACCACTATGCCCGGCAGTAACTGAGGCAGGACGGAATTTAGCGTGTTCTCGAAGTCCAGACGGCTCAATATCTCCGTGTTATTCTCCTCGCACCACGCACAGTACATGCCTTTATAGATTTCCCCCAGCGTTAAGGTCTGACCCTCAAGGGGGGACAAAATTTCATTCGTGAACGCAAACATTGGGTTCATTATGGACATGAAGCGCTCCATCATCTCCAAGTGTCCGACCGTCTGCGTAAAACTCTCTTTCTCCTTCAGCCGCTTAAACCCAGCAAATGCCCAGTTGAATATCCCGGGGAGCTCCTCAAGCAATGCTGACTGCAGAGCTTTCACGTCACCGTCCGAATCCGCAAACACATTCGGAAAGTCCACAAAGATTATCCTGCGCAACAGGCCAAGTGAAGTGTCAGCGCTCTTGAAGAAATTGTTGCTCGCCACTATCAGCTTGGCACGAGTCTTGAACGTCTCAGCATCCACTCCCTTATGTGCCGCCATTATCGGGTCACCGGCTACTATGGCCTTCAGGATTTCCTCGCTCCCGTTCATGACAGCCTTAGCCTCGTAGCAAAGGTTGAGCATGGAGTTCTTGAGCGCTATCGGGTCAAACGGTGAGGACAATCTCCCCATTTCCAGAGAGGAGCAGTTTTCGGGGCCGTAGACTTCACGGAGGGTGTTCATGAATACACCTTTGCCGTTGCCTCCCCTGCCGATCAGCCAGAAGAACTTCTGCAGGCGGTTATCCGAGAACATGACGTAACCGGCTATCTCCTGCAGGAGCGCACGTTCGGACGCGTCATCAACAACTTTGCTGATATAGTCCAGCCACTTTGGAGCAGTCGCTGAGGGGTCGTAGTTGTAGGGCAATTGTGTTGTGCACAAGTCCTCTGGGGAGTGCTCCCTGAACTGTTCGGTCTGCAGGTCAAGTGTCCCGTTGACAAAATTCATCACCCACTTTCGGTTAAACTCCACGCGTTCGGCAAGTAAGGCCTTGAGGTAATTTGCCGTTGAACACATTTTCGCGTAATTGGCCTTGTCCCCGAAAATCTCGGCTACGTACCTGCGCACAAACTGATCGGAGATTGCCTCCCAGCGTCCGTGAAGGTACTCATAGAACGAGTCGTTGTCCGCGTATTTCAGCGTGTGGTGTGCGGTAACACGTTCGCCAATTTTCGCGTCTGAACAGGCATACTTCTTCGCTTCCTTGATGACCTTCTCTATGATGTTCCCCTGAAACTCGCGGGCAATCTTGAGCCACTTCTGGCAGTCCGCAAAAACTTTAGGGGCAAGATTTCCCTGTTCCTGCATGAGCTCGTCCTCTATCTCTGAGAGGCTCCCCTTGTCCATGACGCCCTTATCACCAGAAACGTCTGCGCAGGCCTGAAGGATATTCTGCCGGCACTGCATAGCGTAACTGAGGCTCCCGCGCTGTAACTGTTCGAGGTCGACGGAGTCCATGAACACTCCGTACTTATTGAGGAACTCGCGCATGTCGTCGGTGCCGGAGAAAGCCTGAGCGAGGCCGGACATACCGGAAACAGCATTCTTGACGAGGAGGGACAAATCCCCGCCTGCGGAGTAATAGTCGCTGACGTCCTTAATCTTTTGGCCGTTGAACGTTGGGGGAGTGTGTCCGCAGATGAACGGGATGTTCTCACTGGCGAGCCACCTGCACATAGCGTTCTGGAACTTGTGGCCGGACTTGTCGGAGTCGTAGCAGATGAAGACGCGTTTGAACATTTTGCAGATGGAGAGGACTTCTGGCTTCTGAGTAGAGGAGAAGGGGCCTGTGCTGGCTGAGAGTGTCTGCCAGCGGTCCTGTTCGAAACTCACTGCGTCGAACATGCCTTCGAGAATGCACAGAGTGTAATCTCTTGGGTCATCAATCTCGTAGCCGTCCTCGTCGAGCTGAGGTTTACGAGTGCCTGTGATGGTGTGGAGGCCCCAAATGTCATTAATGAGGAATTGTGAGTAAGACTTGGCCATAGGTGAATTAGGGTCAGTGGAGGCCTTAATGTACTTAGCTCTGTGCTGAGGGTGTTCTTTGGGGAGGTCAGCTTTTCCTGATCTGTCTCGGGCTGCGTAATAGACGGCGTGTCCGTTGCGGAAATATGGGACGACGAGTCTGTCTCTGTCGGGGTCATAACCGATTTTGAGGCGGTTGATGGTGTCGTCTGAGATGGCTCGTGAGTGGAGGTATTCGCGGTCTTGAGTGCGTAAGAGAGAGTGCCAATGGTTGATGTCATCCTCTAGGGACTTGATATGGTGAGAGTAATCGCGTATGGTGTCTCTGGAGAAGGGGGAAGACTTGAGGGAGACACCAGCGAGGTATTCGATAGCGCGGCCTTTATCGCCGTTGAAGAGAGTGAGGGCGGCGAGGTCGATAATGTCTCCGTGCTGGCCTGTAGCGAAGTCGTGCCAGTGGTCGTTGTGTACCCAGAAGGAAGTTGGGTTAGAGGAGTCTGGGCGTAAGGGAGAGTGAGAGCGTCCGCTTGGTGAGAGGTGGAGGTGAAGGGTATGGTTGCAGAAGTCCAAGCAGGAGTGAGAGGATTTGATGTGGTTAATGAGCGTCGAGAAATTGTTATAGAGCATGTCAGGCCTCCAAAAATAGAAAATAGTAAGGTATGTATGAGCGAGGGCAGAGCCGCGCAGCCTTCACCTGGTATTAACCATGATGATTTCTCGGGATCTCACTGTGAGAGGCAGGCCCCCATAACTCAAGCAAGGATGGTGGGTAGAATGTGTAAACTTCAACTTAGCTTTTGTCGATTGAACTTCGCAGCCTTAGCAGATAAGCCGTATTGCTGTCCGAAAAATTCACTGTGATAGAATATAGATAGTTTACGATACAGTATCTCGTGTTATTAGGGAGGCCCCCGGCAACTCAAGCATTGGGCTGCTGAACTTATTGGTTGAACTTCGCATTCTCACCATACAAGCCATCTTGCCGTCCGAAAAACTCACTGTGATAGAATATAGGCAGTTCACGATACAGTATCTCGTGCTATTAGGGAGGCCCCCGGCAATCACAGCGGGGGGGTTGTCGCTGAAAGGATACTACACTTCCCCCGCTGGAAAGGGGTGAGAGCCATGAAGACTCTCGTTGAAGTCCT
>JAFPZI010000127.1 GCA_017417365.1 Synergistaceae bacterium | reverse complement strand
GATGGTGATCTGGCGTTCTCGCTCGACTATCTCAAGCTGCCTGCACTTTTTCTCCGCACAACGACTCACGAGTATATGCGCCAACACCCCGTTCTCAAACGTTATCTGAGCGTCCGCAATGTCCTCGTACTCAGTGAACACACACGCTCCAGTCGCCGCAATCCGCGCAATAGGCGAGTTCACCAGAGACATCACTATATCTATATCGTGAATCATAAGGTCAAGCACCACACCAACGTCATTAATCATTCCGGTGAACGGGCAGGTCCTCCGGCTATCCAGATACACAGGCTCGCACTTTATCCCGGAAATGTACCGTATCGCGCTGTTGAACCTCTCGATGTGCCCAACCTGAAGCACTAGATTTCTCTTGCTCGCAATCTCCAGCAACTCCCCGGCCTCCTCTGGACGAATCGTTACCGGCTTCTCCACAAGAACGTGAATCCCGGCCTCTAGCGCGGTCTTGGCTATGGCGTAATGCTGGCTGGTCGGGACAACTACGGAAATTGCGTCGGGAGACTTTCGGCGTATCAATTCCTCAAGCGAAGAATACGCAGGAACCCCCAAATGTTCACCGATTAACTGCGCTCGGTTAATGTCAGTGTCAGCAATCCCCACTAGGTTAGCGTCAAGAAGCTCCGTGTAGATTCTTGCGTGGTGCTGTCCGAGATGTCCTACTCCAATAACACCGATTTTTGTCGTCATGATGAAAAATATCCTTCCCCATAAAATATTTTCTCTGTACTTACTTATCACAAAATCAGTAATTTTTGTGGCATAATATACGAAATTTTTCACAGGAGGTCAAATCATGAATAAGCAGGAAATTCTTGCTAAGGTCAACGAACTCATTGCAGCTCCGTCGGTGTGCGCTTCGGTCAAGGCAGCCGCACAAGCCTACGTCAAGGCTCAGGACAAACCCAGTGCCGACTCTCTGGTCAAAGCACTCGCCGAGAACGTCAACAGCATCGACGAGACTATAGCTCTCTGTGAGTCGGACATGGGCAGGCAGATTTTCGGAGCAGAAACAGCCTCAGCTATGGCCAAGAAGGGTCATGAACTCAAGGCAGCAGGTGAGAAATATTGCTTCTGTCCGGCGTTTCAGGCTGGGAGCGTCATCTACAAGAACAGAGAAGCCCTGTAGAATACACTCGCCAATTTCCTACTCTCTATGGCCTTGTCGAATCGGCAGGGTCATTTTTTCTTGTACCATCAATTAATTCATGATAATCTTTCATACATCTTAATTCACAGGAGACATTATGATATTTGACAGAGTGAAGAAATTATTGGGCCTCGACCCTAACGAGAGGGCGTTAAAGCATTATTCAGGCCTGACAGACATTATCAACAGCTATACAGACAAAGTGCACTCAATGACTGACGACGAGATAAAAGCTCGCTTCCTTGAGCTCAAATCACAGGTTCAGAGTGAGGAATCACCAGAAGACCTCGATGACGTTCTGCCGGAAGTCTTCGCAATAGTCCGGGAAGTCAGCGAACGCACTATAGGACTCCGACATTATGACGTTCAGTTGGTCGGGGGTATGGCTCTCCATGACGGAAGAATCGCGGAGATGAAGACCGGTGAAGGCAAAACCTTAGTCGCGACTCTCGCCGTAGTCTTGAACGCAATGAAGGGTGAGGGAGTTCACCTAGTTACCGTCAACGACTACCTAGCCCGCAGAGACTCCGAATGGATGGGACCAATCTACAACTTTCTTGGCCTCACAGTCGGAGTGATTTACCCCTACATGCCCCCGGAAGAACGCATAGAAGCCTACAAAGCCGACATAACTTACGGCACAAACAGCGAGTTCGGGTTCGACTACCTGCGTGATAATATGGTCATGAGCCCAGCAGAAATGGTGCAGAGAGGACACAGCTACTGCATTGTTGACGAGGTCGACTCGATTCTCATTGACGAAGCCCGCACACCCCTAATCATCTCCGGCCCGAGCGACGACGACGCTGACCTCTACGTCAAGGCAGACAACGCCGCCCGCACCCTCACGGAAGGCCCCGACTACGAGAAGGACGAGAAGGAACGCTCAATTTCCCTCACAGAGTCAGGAATCCAGAAGTGCGAGGACTACCTGAAGATGCCCGGACTATTCTCCGACGCAGCTCACTCCGAACTCGCTCACAGAATAGTGCAGGCCCTCAAGGCTCATAGGCTCTACAAGAGAGATATTGATTACGTCGTCAAAGATGGTGAAGTAATTATCGTTGACGAGTTCACAGGAAGGCTAATGATTGGGCGGAGATATTCCGACGGGCTCCACCAAGCAATAGAGGCCAAAGAACGCGTGAAAGTCGGACGTGAGAGCCAGACTTTAGCCACGATTACGCTGCAGAACTATTTCCGAATGTATCACAAACTCGCGGGAATGACCGGCACAGCAGCAACTGAGGCCGAAGAGTTCCGGGAGATTTACGGCCTCCAAGTCGTGAGCATTCCCACGCACAAACCAATGATCCGCAACGACCAGCCAGACGTGATTTTCGCCACAGAGCGCGAGAAGTACAGTGCCGTAGCCGACCAGGTCGAGGAGTGCCACAAAAACGGCCAGCCCGTCCTAGTCGGTACAACGTCAATCGAGAACTCCGAACGTGTCAGCAAACTCCTCAAGGCCAGAAGAATCCCTCACAGCGTCCTCAACGCAAAATATCACGAGAAGGAAGCCGAAATTGTCGCTCAGGCGGGGCGTGAAGGAGCCGTAACCGTAGCAACGAACATGGCCGGAAGAGGTACGGATATTATGCTCGGTGGCAAGGACGCTACGCAGGAGGAACACGACAAAGTTGCCTCACTCGGAGGGCTCGCGATAATCGGCACGGAACGCCACGAGTCCAGACGAATCGACAACCAGTTACGAGGACGTTCGGGACGTCAAGGGGACCCGGGGGTGTCAAGGTTCTACTTGTCGCTTGAGGATAACTTGTTGAGGCTGTTCGGGTCAGAGAGGATTCAGCCCCTCATGGGTAAACTTGGCCTCAAGGACGGCGAAGCTATAGAGTCCTCAATGCTCACGAAGATTATCGAGAACTCCCAGAAAAAGGTGGAGGAATTACACTTTGACATCAGGAAACAGCTATTAGCCTATGACAACGTGATGAACCAGCAGAGGGAAGCAATCTACTCTGAGCGTTCGGACATCCTAACGACACCTGACGAAGAAATGCCCCAATACGGTTGGGACGTTGTACACGGCGTGGTCAACGGGATTCTTGACAAGTACTTTCCTGAGGGAGCGGAGCCTGAGGGTGAACGTGCTGCATCGAGGTTGCGCGCGCTGTTCGGTGCCGGAGCTGAGGGGGGAATCGCTAAGGTTGATACCCGCCTCGACATGGAGGGCATGAGGGACGAAATCACTGACGGAGTGAAGGCCCGTTACGACTCGAAGATTGCGGAACTCAACGCAGAGGCCGATTTGGCGGGAGCTATAGTGCGTCATATTCTGCTGAACACTTTAGACTCCGCTTGGCGGCAGCACCTCTTAGGCATGGACGAATTACGGCGGGGTATCGGTCTCAGAGCTATCGGCCAGAAAGACCCATTGATAGAGTACCAGTTTGAGTCCTACAACCTGTTCACTGACATGATGGAACGTGTGAAGGATACTTTTACCGAGCAGATTTTCAGGATTCGCATAATGAGTGAGAGGGCGAGGAGTGAGCGAAGAATGACCCTTGAGAGGCCGGAACTTACTCCGTCTTCAGCCCGCACGAACGCTCCAGAAATCCGGGAACCGGCACGTAGAGTCCCTAAAGTCGGACGAAATGACCCATGCCCCTGCGGTTCCGGCAAAAAGTATAAGTATTGTCATGGAAGGGGGTTGTAACGTGAAGCGTAAGTTTTTGCTGGCTCTGCTCGTGGTGTTGGTGAGCTGCCCTGCTTACTGCGGAGACCTCATGGACAGTTCCGCCCTGAACATGCGCCCAGTTGAGGATATGGACATGAGCGGGGTGCTGCCTGCCTACGTGAATCCTTCGGGGACGTTCCTTCAGTCGGAAGCGGAAGCCCCAAGCTACAACTTGCCGAACATGAAGAGGCTCAACCCGGACTTCACGACTTACCCTGAGGCCGACGGAATAATCTGGCTCAAGCACGTGGTGTACTCACGCGGCAAAGACGGAGGCATGCAGATTTACAGGCTGTACGTGATTCTTGGCCGACGGGGGTTGGGCGGTAAGTGGCTGAACTGGAACATACCAATACCAGCAAGAGGCAGCGCAAGAGTCCTTGAGGCATGCGTGTATGACTTCAACAGCCTAGCACGAGTCTCGAACATCTCACCTCAGGAGGACACTGACGCAGGAATCTTGGCCGTGAACTTTCAGGGATTGCCGGAGACGTTCATTCTCGCGGTGTCTTGGCGTGAAGATTTGCCGGAAGCCATGAACTTTGAGGGCCTGTGCTGGACTCAGGAGAGCCTCAGAATTTGGGAGTCAATCGTTGATGTTTACTCATCACAGCCGATAGCCTACAAGACTTTTCCCGACCACAGGAGGCCGGAAAGCGAGAAGCTCATGGGCGAGACCGTCTACACTTGGCGGAGGATCAACGTTGACCCGCACAACGACTCGGCAGCGTTGGCGCGTCTTCCTCGTTCGGGAGTGGCCTTCAGCGACAGGCACGGGATGAGCAGCTCACTAGGCATTGCCAGAAGTATCGAGGACTCCGGCAGAATCCCCCCGGCAAGCGAGGCATTATCGGCCTTCAAGCGCGGGGGCAAGAGCGGTGCAGTAAGGCTAGTGGAGTGGCTCATGAGGCAGCCTGAGATTGAGTTAGCGGAAGGGAGTCCCAGAAAGATTCCGGCAAAATCTCCCCTCACACGAGACGAGAAGGTCATAGTTGCCTGCGTGTGGCTCGCTGGACAGAATGCTAATGTCGTCCTCAACTGGAGGATACCTTTTGAGCCTGACGACATTACTCCGCTGTGTGAGGCTATGTTTGTGTCCCCAGTGCTCGAGGTCAAGGGCGTAAAGGAGTTCGCTTTTCACGACATGAGGGACCCGAAATTGCTGGCTGGAGTGAAGATTTTCGGTGTGAGTGCTGAGGGAAAAATCTACTCTCAGAGAGTCCCGTCGTCAAGGCCGAGTGATAACCGTTTGAGCGCAATAATGGACCTGAGATTGAGCGAGTACGGACTAATCAGCGGGACTGTGCGTGTGATTCTTCGCGGTGGATGGGGTGCATTGCTTCTCGGGAACAACCCCACTGACGGCACGGCTAGAGGGGCGGTGCTCTCACTGTTTCCCGGCCTGACGAACTACAAGGACGTTGCCTACAAGAACGTTAAGGGAGTTCCTGAGCTGTCGTTCACCGTTGAGAACAAGCCCGGAGTCGGCGGGACAGGACGCGGGATTTTGGCGATACCTCCATTCTTTGAGCCTGCAGCAATGAGGGCACTTGGGACCTATGACACGCCTGTTGAGATAAGATTTCCGTTTATCGTCGAGCAGAACATCACGCTAGGCTTCCCCAAGAACGCCACAGAAGCCTTAGTCTCGAACAAGGTACCCAAGAATCCCGACAAGATCAACTACACAGAGAACTACGTAAACAGAAGGCACAGGCTGATAGCGGACTCACGTTTTGAGCTGGACATGCCCAGCGTTAGTGCGGGGAATATGTCATTGCTTCAGAGGCACCTCAACCAATGGAGGGCGTTTTCTTCGCGTCAGATTCCTGTGAGGTAGGAGGAGGATAAAGAATGAACGGTGAAAATATTGCAGTAGTCAGGCTGAATGAGGCTCTCAATGACGCAGTGAGGGCACTCGGAGCTGAGGACATCCGCGCGGAATTTGAGCGTCCCAAGCACGAGGGGCACGGGGACAGGGCCGCCAATGCCGCAATGAGGTTAGCGAAATCCCTCAAGGCCAAGCCCAGAGACATAGCCGAACGAATTGCGGAACACCTGAAGGGTTATGACGTTATCACCAGCACGGAAATTGCCGGACCGGGCTTCCTGAATGTGTCGCTCTCAGGGAAGTTTTACGCTGAGGTTGTCGCTGACGTTCTCAGGCAGGGTGAGTCCTATGGGGCCGTGAACGTCGGGCAGAACCGTCGGGTACAGGTTGAGTTCGTGAGCGCGAATCCTACTGGGCCTCTGCACATCGGACACGGAAGGGGCGCAGCTGTGGGTGATAGTGTAGCGAGAATCCTGAAGTTCACAGGCTGGGACGTTCAGAGAGAATACTACGTCAATGACTCGGGCTTGCAGATTGAGACGTTAGGCAGGTCGACGAGGGCACGATACTTTGAGCTTTTGGGGCGTGAGGGAGATTTTCCCGAGAACGGCTACAAGGGAGCATACATTTACGACTTGGCCAGAGAGATTATCGGCTCTGAGGGTGAAAGATTCCTTGACGCACCGGAAGATGAGGCCCTCGAGTTCTTCAAGACTTACGCTGCCGGAAAAATCATGAACGGGATTAAGGCGGACCTAGAGGAGTTCCGAGTGAGCTTCGATAAGTTTTTCCCAGAAGGTTATTTGCACAAAAACGGCCTCGTAAAATCCGCAATGGACGACCTCAAGGCCAGAGGCTATGCGTATGAGTCCGACGGTGCATTGTGGTTCAGGACTGAGGACACAATCGGCGACGACAAGGACCGTGTACTAATCCGCGCTAACGGAATCCCAACGTACTACGCTTCGGACATTGCGTATCATAGGGATAAATTCGTAACTCGCGGCTTCGAGAGGGTGATTGACGTTTGGGGAGCCGACCATCACGGATACATTGCGAGGATGAAGGCAGCTGTTAAGGCTATGGGCAAGAACCCCGACGACTTTATCGTGTTGCTGATTCAGCTGGTGAACCTTTTGCGTGAGGGGAAAATAGTAACCATGTCGACAAGAGCCGGAGAGTTCATAACGTTACGGGACGTGTTGGACGAGGCGGGAGTCGACGCTTGCAGATTCTTCTTCCTGATGAGGAGAGCAGACAGCCAGTTAGACTTTGACCTGGACTTGGCCAAGAAACAGGGCAGCGATAACCCGGTGTACTACGTCCAGTACGCACACGCGCGAATCTCTGGGATATTGCGAGAGTTCGTGAACAGGGGAGGCCGTCTCGAGGGAGTTGACCCTGAGGCTATACCAGCGGAGATTTTCGGCAACAAGGACGCTCGGGACTTGGCGGACTGCCTTGCTGGGTGGCCTGACGCTGTTCGTGAGGCTTCGGAGGAATTAGCACCCCAAGTTCTGACGGGGTATGTCCTGAATTTGGCGGGGGTGTTCCACTCGTTCTACAACACGAACAGGATTCTCGATGAGCCCGACGAGGAAATCAGGCACGGGAGGCTGAACGTGATTCGCGCGGTGAAGGAAGTTGTTGCGTCATGCTTGGGGCTTCTGGGCGTGAGTGCTCCTGAGAGAATGTAGGGATGCCTTCATTCAGGCGGCTGTTCTTCGCGACACTTATCGTTCTTGGGCTGGCTATCACTCTGAGCTACTACAGGTTTGAGCTTGAGAGGATAGCTGAGATTCGCGAGGCCATCAGCAAGAGTGAAGCAATCCTCAAGGCCAAGCGTGAACTTGTGCGGGACTATCGGGAGAAAGTGTCGTTCTACAAGACTCGGGAAGGGATAGAGCATTTGGCGCGGGAACAGTATAATCTGGTTGAACCTGGTGAAAGGGTGATAATTCTGCGGAGTCCTGATGCGTCAACGCCTCCGCCGATTACAGGACGATAGAGCAAAAAATTTCCCCCCTCATGAAATCGTGAAGGGGGATTTGCTTTGCGTGGGAGTTACCAGCGGTTTCTGCTTTGGTGGACTTTGTCGCTAAAGTTATGGAGTCTATCTGCTGCGTCAGCAAGCTCCTCGCGCTTCTCATCACTAAGCCTTGAGTCTCGTGAATACCGTTCGTATGTATTCGCCATGTGTTCGGCACCATGCTCAAGTACTCTTCCAAAGAAATTTCCTAAACCCATATCATTTCACCTCCTCTCAAATTTCCATGACTCTTAATAGTCGATGACCCATGAATGAGTCCCGCCTTCAGGACAGCCCGATAATGACGGCATACCTTCCTTGCTAACTCTCTTGCCGCACTTCCTGCACAGCCAATGTTTTGCCGCTCCTGCATACGCTATCCCTGCTACTGCGACAACTGCAAAAAACGCGATTCCTGCCGCCCACATGTTCATTACTCCTTTCGTGTATAATTTGCCCAATTCTACAAACTAGCTTTCACTTAATCGAATACGTTTGATTCACGGGGAGGGCACAATGACATCATTTGGTCTCAGCAAGAACACAATGCGCCGTCTTAGGGCAAAATTTCAGGAGTTCCAGCAGGCGAGAAGGACTATCCGCGAAAACATCAAGCCATACATTGAGTCTTACAGGGACTTCACCGGCTCAAACACCGACCGGCGCGGGACTCTCGATGAAGAATACACGCCTCGTTCCCCGCAAATGGGGTGGCTGATTTTCGGGGAGGGCAAAAATATTCTCTGGCAGGAGACTGATATAGCCGTCATCATCGGCAGGAGTCAGCCATCAATTTCGCGAGTCCTCAAGAGAATGGAGACCAACCCAGATTGGCAGTTCAGACTATCGGTCCTCAGCGAAGAGGCCAAGTCCGCAAACAACAGAACGATCACCGCCTACCGTGAGGGAATCTTTGACCTGATCATCGACAAATACGAGGACGAATACCTTCACAAGTTCATTCAGCCCAGACGAGGGACCCCGCACTACTCTGAAGAAGTTATGCGCTTTTGGGATTACCTGAAGACTTTTACCCAGCCCGAAGAGCCGGAAACTGACTCAGACTTCGGGATAATCTCAGAAGGGAGCGACTCGCCAATAAATCGAACACGTTCTATTTTCTCGCTGATATTCAGGAAGATTCTTACTCCCAAAACGGGATTGATTTTCACGGTAGTCTTCGCACTGAGCTTTGAGCTTGTCAGACGCTGGACGGGGGTAATGCCTCTAGTGTTCGGGGCCTCACTCGGGAGTCTTGGTGCGTGTGTGGTCTGCCTTCACCTGAGAAAATTCAGGGCCGGAGTACTCTCTGACGCTGGGGCAGTTGCGGCGTTGATGGCGGTGTTCTGGGGTCTTGGGCTTCTCTCTGACGGGAGGGTCTACACACCTGGAGGGACGGCTATAGCTCTGAGCACAGAGAAAATTATCACGCTTGAGCCGGAATTAGCGAACGGGCATAAGGTAATCTTCAACGTGAGGTCAGATTCTTACGGGAGTCTTAGGGAGATATTCTACAGTCTCGACGGGGAGAACTACAAGTCTACAGGGTTCAACGAGT
>JAFPZI010000126.1 GCA_017417365.1 Synergistaceae bacterium | reverse complement strand
TCCCATAACGTTCGGGATGTCCTTAGCGAGACGTGCAACAGTAGCAGGAGCCAACGCGTTCCCTGTCCGTGCAGGAATGTTGTAGAGCACTATCGGAATCTTCACGCTCTCAGCAACCGCCTTGTAGTGAGCGTACAGTTCATCCTGTGAGGCAGCAGCAAAATACGGCACTATCACCGACAACACGTCAGCTCCGATCTCTTCGGCCTCCTTGCTCAGCGTGATAGTCTCCTTCGTCGTGGGGCAGCCTGTACCAGCGTACACGGGGACTCTGTGCTTGGCCTCGTCAACTACTACCTTGAGAATTTGCACCTTCTCCTTGTGGCTCAAAGCATAGGCCTCACCGTTGGTCCCGAGCGCAAACACTCCAGACACCCCAGCGTCAATCATCCTGTTCACCTGATGCCGTAATTCCGCCTCGTTAATCGACTCGTCGGCGTTCATCGGAGTCAGAATCGGCGGGATTATTCCCTTAATCTCTACCATAGCTTTTCCCTCCTACATAATCTCGCTGTAGATTGCCCTCGCGTCTTCGGGGGTAACCTTACGGCGGTTGTTCACGAGCAGTCTAGTTACCTGCATTCCGGCTTCTACAAGTGAGTCCAAATCCTCAGCAGGAACTCCGAACTCCTTTAGGCTCTTGGGGATGTCGAGGTGTTCAACCATTTCGCCCATGCGGTCAATTATTGCCTTGCTCTTGGCCTCCTCAGTTGACGCATTGCCCCTTATCGAACGGTCATAGGCTTTGGCGAGCAGCGGACGAATCTCAGGCTCGTTGAACTTCATGACGGGCACGAGAAGAATTGCGTTCGACACACCGTGGGCAATGTGATACTTCCCGCCCAAAGGATAGCTCAGAGCGTGGACGGCCGTTGTTCCTGAGGCAGTGATTGCTACTCCTCCGTAGAAGCTGCCTATCTGCATTGCGGTCTTGGCCTGCATTGCTTCGGGGTCATCACACGCGGGAATCAAGTTATTCATAATCAGGTCAAGGCCCTCGAGAGCAAAAGTGTCGCTGAAGGGGTTAGCCTTGTTGCTGGTGAAACACTCTATGCAGTGGGCGAGCGCGTCAATTCCCGTAGCTGCAGCAATCTTTCTGGGGAGACGCTTAATCATCACGGAGTCAAGAATGACGTAGTCCGAGATCATTGCGTTATTGACGATGCCAATCTTGAGCTGGCGTTCAGGGACTCCAACTATTGCGTTGGGTGTGGCTTCGGCTCCTGTGCCTGCGGTTGTCGGGACGGTTAGGGTCTTGACGCACTTATGGGCCCTCTTTGGGTCGTCGAGTAAGTCCCGGATGGTGTATTGGCCGGTCATTAGGAGGCTGGAGAGTTTTGCGGTGTCCATTACGCTCCCGCCGCCAACGGCCAGAATGAAGTCCGCTCCGTAGTCTTTGCACTGGTCGACGAGCTTTTGGGCCTGTTCATAGGTGGGTTCTGGGGGTAAGTCGTTGAGGATTACGTAATCAACGCCGGACTTCTTGATGTAGTTCATAGGGAAGTCGAGGAGTCCTGCGCCCTGAATCCCTTTGTCGGTGAACACTGCGAGCTTCTTCACGCCTTCTGCTGCGAGAACGTCGGGGATGTTGCTTAGAGCGTCCTCACCGCTGAAGACCTGTTGAGGCATTCCTAGAGTATATTTTGTGAGCATGTTATTACCTGCCTTTCTATTTCATTGCGTCGTGTAGTATGCGTTGTATTGCTTTGCCGCTTGCATAATCTTCGTTATCACCTGCGTAATCAATAGCGGTTTTTCCCTCGTTGCTTTTGGCGGAAATATCAGCTCCAGCATCAATGAGAACCTGAACTACTTCAGGGTTGCTATTGTATAGAGCCGCCCACATCAAAGCCGTTATGCTGAACTCAGTATATTTAGCGTTTACGTTAGCCCCTGCATTGATGAGAGCTTTCACTACCTCAGGATTGCTATTGTTTGCAGCCGCCAGCATTAAGGCCGTTATGCCGAACTTGTTGCCTTTAGCGTCGACGTCAGCACCAGCATTGATGAGAGCCTTTACCACTTCAGGCTTTCTATTATTTATAACCGCCCACATTAAAGCTGTCCTGTCGTCCTTGTCCTTAGCGTTGACATCAGCTCCTGCGTCGATGAAATCCTCAATCATTGTAGGAGTCATGTTACTCTCCTTCGCTGCTTTGAGCAGTCTCTCGGTTGCTTCTCTTGATGCTGCTGCAGTATCGAGGCTCTCTGTTCCCTTACCAGGTGCTGATGCTGCGTCGAGTATGATGCGTTTTATTTCGTCATTATGTGCGTAATAGAGAGAGGTTCTCCCAGCACCGTCTTTGGCGGAAATATCGGCTCCCGCTCTGATGAGTGCCTTCACTACTTCAGGATTACGATTGAGCCAAGCCGCATATATCAAGGCCGTCATGCCGTAATCGTCCTGAGCATTAACATCCGCCCCTGCCTTGATTAGAGCATTCATTGTCTCAAGATTGCTATTGAACTGAGCCGCAAACATTAAGGCCGTCTTGCCATTATTGTCCTGAACGTCGATATATGCCTCTGCTCTGATGAGTGCCTTCACTACTTCAGGATTGCTGTTTTTCTCTGCCGCAAACATTAAGGCCGTCCTGCCTGACAATCTTTCAATAGAGTTTAGCTCAGCTCCAGCTTTGATGTAACGCTCAACAGTTTTCGTAGTTGTGTGAGTTTCCTTTATGGCTTCAAAAAATTCCTTCGTTACAAGTTCCCTCGTTACAGCACCAAACGCCGGCAACACACACGCTAACACCAGCACCGCACACAAGAATACCTTCCTCATGATAATAATTCCTCCTTACCCTCTGCTGCACCGATTCATTTCCCAGCTTCACGTATTATCCGCACTGCCTCATGTTCAGAATACTCTTCTGCGTAATCGAGTGCGGTCTTGCCCTTCTTGTCCTTGACGGAAACGTCCGCCCCGGCCTCAACTAGTGCCTTCACTATTTCCGGGTTGGTCCTGAACGGAATAACCGACTTAATCAGTGCCGTACACCCGTCCTTGTCCCGGACGTTGAGATCAGCTCCAGCACCAATTAGGGCCTTCACCACTCCAACATTGCTGCTCAGGTAGGACGACAAGATTAACGCCGTATTTCCCTCATTGGTCGTAGCGTTGACCTCTGCACCCGCCTTCAGGAGAAGATTAACCGCACCAAGATTCCCGTTGAGACCGGCAGCCAAAATTAGTGCCGTCCAGCCGGAGTCGTCCTTAGCGTTGACCTCTGCACCTGCCTTGATGAGAACGTTCACCGCTTCAGGGTCGGGGTTGCAACAAGCCGCAAGCATTAATGCCGTTCTTCCCTGCTCACTTCTGGCTTGGACATCTGCTCCCGCCTCAATGAGACCCTCTATCTTTGCCGGAGTGGTCTTCTCGTCCTCTGCTGCCTTGAGCAAATCCTCAGTCGCTCCCCCAAACGCTGACGACACACACGCAATCACCAGCACCACGCACAAGAATACTTTCCTCATGTGAAAATTCCTCCTCACTTCCCGGCCAAGTTCACCAGCAATTCACGTTCTCCGAACCCGCCCGATTTCGTCATTATGTAGTAGTTCTTCCCTCCGTACTCAAAGCTAGTCAGAACCACTCCCAGCTCAACTTCATACATCGGCACCAGCTCGTGAACCCCAACCGCGTCCATCAACGCCAACAACGTATCTCCCCCAACGCACATCAACCTTGCGTCTAGCCCCTGATCCATCAATGCCCTTCCAGCTCCCCCGATTGCCCGCGAAATATTCACCCTCACCTCATCGATACTCAGTCCGTGAGCGTGAATGTATTCCTCAGTCTGTGCTGTCTCGTCGGGGTTGTTAGCGTCAATTATCGCGTGGGAACTCCCGAACTCCTCAAGCCACCCTTTAGCGGCCTCCTCACACTCAGAACTCCCCGGCCAAGTAGGGTCTAGCTTCTGCTCAACGTTCAGAGCCTCATACACGAACCCCTCACCACGAGCGTAATCCATCTGTGAACGCGTTACAGGATTCACGCTCCCGCAAAGCATCACGAACTTCGCAGGCATCCCCCAGACCTCCTGAGGCTTCCCGTGATACCCCAGCACATGCGCCAGAACCCCAGCGAACCCGGCACACCCTGCCGTCAACCTCAATCCCTCATGGCCAAGACGACCGGCAATCGCTACCATGTCCCCGTCAGTCTCAGCGTCATACACCCTTATTCCCTGCTTGTCCGTCTGCGTGGCGATAATCTCCCGAACATCGGAGAACTTCACCGGCTCGAACGGGTCAGAACCGAACATGCTCTCCGCCACAGGTACACCCTTGATGTAGTGCACACCGTTACGCGTTACCCTGCTCATTGCCGGGAATGCCGGAACGAACGCCATACCCTCAAGTCCTAATGCGTCCATAGCTCCCGCCAGCTCACTGCCGATATTGCCCCGAAGTCCTGAGTCCGTCTTCTTGTACACGAACTCTACCCCGAAATCCTTCACCCTCTTCACGAAATCATAGACCACCCTATACGCAGTCCCTGAGTCCTTGTGGCGGGTCTCCGAGTCAAATATCAGAACGTCAAGACCTTTTGTCCTGGATAAGTCATATTGAGGGGAAGTTACAACTTTTGCGCGGGCACCTAGTGAGGAAAATTGCACTCCTGTATCTAAAGCTCCTGTGAAGTCGTCAGCTACTACTAAAAGTTTCAGCATCATTAATCACTTAAACCTTTTGTCTGGAAATCAAGAATAATTTAGCAGATTTGGATTCATACGTAAATAAGTCATAATTCATATTCACCGCCTCTTGCCGTTCGTGAATGTCGCACTCTGTTCGTGAATGTGCACACCCCTTGAAGATTTCTGTGCGATAATTTCATCATTGAGAGGAGGCAGAATGCATGAGTCTTAATATCGCCGTCGTTGATGACGTAAGATTGGACAGCGAGAAGCTCCAGACGAAGATTCACAGATGGTTCACTGAGAATCACGACACCTCAAGAACTATTACCTGTTTCAAGGACGGGCAATCACTGCTGAGAGTCTTTGAGCCAGAGAAGTTCCAGATGGTCTTCATGGATATTCTTATGCGGGACATGAACGGCATAGAGACCGCCAGAAATCTTAGGGCACGCGACAATAAGACTCTGTTGATCTTCACGACTGCCTCAAGGGAATTTGCGTTTGACGTTTTCCCCCTTCACCCGTTCGACTACTTAATCAAGCCCTACGAATCACAAAAGCTCGCGGGAGTACTCAGTGAGGCCGTGAGGTTCCTTGAGACCCCAGAGCCAGTAATTGATGTGCAGGTCTCGAGGAGCGTCTACACTCTGAGGCTCCGGGACATTTCCGCAGTCATGAGCCGTGATCATTTCGTGGAGGTAGTCATGTCTGACGGAAGGTGTATTCTCTGCTCGATGAGGTTCCGAGACGTTGAGGCCAAGTTAGCGGAGGACGTTAGGTTCTTGGCCTGCAACAGGGGAATAATAATCAACATGGACTGTGTAAACGCTCTCAGCAGGGACAGGGATTTATTCATCATGAAGAACGGTCTTAGTGTACCTATACGTGTTCGCGGGAGGTCGAAAGTTATCAACGACTTCACACAGTACCAGATAGCCAGAATCCGGCGGGAGGCCAAGAAGTGATTCTCCGTTACGTCCTCGAACTCTCCGTAGTGATTCCCGCAATAGTCTTCGCAGTGATGCCGGTAACAGGAAGCCTGAAGTATTCCTCCCCGAAATTCTTCGCCCTCACTGCCGGAGCCGTTGCGTTCATGACCCTCGCTGGGGCTTGGCTCTGCGCAAAGTACTCTGTGCGTACTCGCGTTATGCTGTCCGTGAACGTCGCGATAATCTCGATGGCCTATTACCTGTTCGTGAATCTCAGCATGACACGAAAACTCTTCTGCCTCTTCAATTCCGCCATGCTCTGCCAGTTCTGCTCTATCTCCTCAAGGATTATCTTAGCTCCATACGTCTTCAACCACTTCACAGGGGACCGGGCGCGCTTCCTTACGGGAATTGTCCTGCTGATTATGTCCGTCCCTGTTGGAGCAATATTCTTCAGGACACTCACACGCAGAATCCCCATGCTCCTCAACGAAGAACGCATAGACTCCGTGTGGCGTTACATGTTCATAATCCCTCTGGTGATGAGCCTAATAATCTTCTGGATGACCCCAATAAGCCCCCTAGTCGTAATGACCGGCAGAGTCAGACCGATATTCCTCGCGCTTGTTGGGTTCGTGGCGGCCTTTGCGTACACTATCTACTACATTTTCTGGTGGACTACGGCGAGGCTCACGGAGAGCGCAAGGCTTCAGCAGGAGAATACTTTTCTGCAGATGGAGAGCAAACGCTATTACGAGCTAAGAAAGTACATGGACTACACCCGAGAACTCAGGCACGATTTCCGGCAGCATATCCTTGTGCTGACTCACTTGGCGGACACCGGGCAGCTCGGAAGCCTCCGTGAATATCTCTCACAACTCACGGCCAAGTCCGACAGTGTGCGCGTGAATTATTGCCCAAACGCAGCGGTTGACGCTGTGGCCTCACACTATGACACTATGGCGAAACTTCAGGACACCTCGATAACTTGGACTCTCGGACTTCCCGCAAGACTCCCAATGAATGAGGCGGACTATTGCGCGATGTTGGGCAACTTGGTCGAGAACGCCCTAACTGCCGTAAAGACTCAGCCCCAAGAATCCAGAAGGGTAAAAGTTATCTCGTCAATGCTCTCTGAAGTCATGCTCGGCCTGTCAGTGGATAACCCCTTCACCGGCAGAATAGTCTTCGGGAAAAACGGCCTGCCCCTCTCACACAAAACAGGACACGGGACGGGACTAATCTCCGTGATGAACACAGTGAACCGTTACGGAGGGAACATGAATATCAATGCTGAGGAAAAAATTTTCTCGGTTGATATAATACTATATTGCATTCCTAAGGAGGAATCGTAATGAAACGTTTAGCAGTATTGTTGGTTGTAGTTCTCGCGTCGGCGGCATTCGCTGGTGTACAGGACTTCGGGAAGTTCACGGTTGACGTGGCTGACGGCTGGACAGCAACACAGAACGGCCCCTCAGCGGTAATCACCAAGAACGACAACTCGGCTGCTCTCTCAATCACAGTGAGTCCCGCTCAGGCACCAATAGCGGACCTCGCTGCGGCGTTCGCTGCGGAGTTCTCGAAGAGTTTTGCGACTGTGAGCACCCCAGAAGCAGACTCTGACGGCGACTACTCTTGGGACATGGTCAACGCTGCAGGTGTGAACACTCATGCAATGCTCCACGTTGAGGACGGAGACTACATACTAATCACGATGACTGGAGTCGAGACGGCTGGCGAAGAGATTTCTGCTATGCTCGGCTCGGTCAAAGACAAATAGGAGGCATTAACGGTGAAGCGTTCAGTTGTTATTTGGGCAGTATTGGCGTTGATGTTCTCTGCGGTGTCGGCTTTTGCTGGAGTACGGGACTTCGGGAGGTTCACGCTATACGTGCCCGGCGACTGGACGGCAACACAGCAGGGAGATACAACAATCCTGATGAAGGATGACAACACAGCATCAATGTCAATAACTATCACGGAGGCGGAAGGATCTGCGCGGTATATGGCTGAGTCTCTTGCGTCGGAGTTCGAGGAGACTTTCGAGTCAGTCAGCACTCCTGAGCGGGACTCAGACGGGGATTATTCGTGGGAGATGGTGAACTCTTACGGCGTAACCACGTATGCAATGCTTAGGGTTTATGACGGGGAGGTAATGCTAATCACCATGACGGGCGTAGAGTCTGCCGGTGAAGATATTGCGGCGATACTGGGTTCTGTTAAGGAAAAGTAGGAGGTAATATCATGAAGCGTACAGTAATTTTTGCGGCCCTGTTGGGGTTAGTGTTATCGGCTGCGGCATTCGGTGAGGTTCAGGACTTCGGAGCGTTCACAATCGATGTTCCTGCGGGATGGACAGCAGCGAAGGACGGCGAGACCGTCGGGATCACCAAGAACGACAACAGTGCAGCAGTCAGCATCACTTACGACAGCACTGACGGAATGACCATCAAGGACCTTGCGGAGGCATTCGTCGAGTCCCTCAAGGGCAAGGACCTCAAGGAGGACAACGGCACCTACACATTCACCTTCACCAACGCCAACGGTGTGGAGAGTTCGTGTGTCCTGAGCGGGGACGACAAGAACTACGCGCTTGTTGTCATGACTGGTATAGAGAGCGCGCCGGAAGAGATTAACGCTATGGTAGGCTCTCTCACGCAGAAGTAACCTAACTCTTTATGCTTTGCGGGGAGTCCCAGGAAATCTCGGGGCTTCCCAAATTTTTATCATGACCCTCTCCGCCCCGTCCAGCCACAAATAATAAATCGCAAAATCTCTTAATTTGTGAGATAATCATTCACAATAACCCATTCCGATTAAATTCTTGCAGGTGGTCAAATAATTTTTTCGCCCGTCTGCTTTAACCAGAAAGGAGCTCTGTAGAAGACATGATACAAAGACTGCACAGAAGCGACCTCGGAAATTCCTTGAGGACGCTGATGGAAAACGATCCCGCCTTCCGCCCCGTAGCCTACTTCTCTATGGAAGTCGGGCTTAAAGAGTCAATCCCCACATACTCCGGAGGACTTGGTGTTCTGGCGGGCGACATCCTCAAGAGTGCCGCAGACTTGGGAGTCCCTATGGCCGGAGTTACTCTCTTATACCGCAAGGGCTATTTCGTTCAGGAGTTCAACCAGGACGACTGGCAGAAGGAAAAACCCGTAGT
>JAFPZI010000125.1 GCA_017417365.1 Synergistaceae bacterium | reverse complement strand
TGAAATGGGCAATAAACAATATGCCTAAGACTGATGATAAGAATCTTCCTATCATGTCAACCCAAGAAGTTGCGCAGGCTCGGAAGTTCCATCAGAGTTTTCCTCAATACTCAATTACTCCGCTGGCAGACTTGCAAAACATGGCCGCTTTTCTCGGGCTCGGGGCCGTCAAGGTCAAAGATGAGAGCTACCGTTTCGGCCTAAACGCGTTCAAGGTTCTCGGAGGGTCATACGCAATTGCGCGCTACATTGCTGACGAGACCGGGCGGGACATTTCCGCAATGAGCTATGACGTTCTCAAGAGTGAGGAGCTCAAGAGGGATTTCGGGTCCGCAACGTTCTTCTCAGCGACCGACGGCAATCACGGACGGGGAGTAGCTTGGGCGGCCAATCAGCTCGGGCAGAAGGCAGTAATCATCATGCCCAAAGGTTCAACACAGACGCGCCTCAACAATATTCTTGCCGAGAACGCTAAAGCATGGATAAGTGATGTCAACTATGACGAGTGCGTGAGGCAGGCAGCAAAACTCGCTTCGGAGACGGAACACGGGGTAGTAGTTCAGGACACAGCTTGGGAGGGTTACGAGAAGATTCCGAGCTGGATAATGCAGGGTTATGGGACTATGGCATCAGAGGCCGCTGAACAGTTCGGGGAACGCCCAACACATATTTTCGTGCAGGCTGGGGTGGGGTCTCTTGCTGGAGCTGTGGTGGGGTACTTCTCCAACCTCTACAAGGACAACCCTCCCGTTATGGTCATCGTTGAGGCAGAAGCTGCTGCGTGTCTGTACAAGGGAGCTGTTGCCGGAGACGGTGAACCCCGGATAGTTGACGGGGATATGGATACAATTATGGCGGGGCTTGCTTGCGGTGAACCCAACATAACTTCATGGGACATACTCAAGAATCACGCTGCATGTTTCGTTGCGGCTGAAGACATAGTAGCTGCTCGTGGAATGAGAATGCTTAATGCCCCACTTAAGGGAGATGTTCAGGTAACCAGCGGTGAGAGTGGTGCGGCTCCGTTCGGTGCTTTGGCGACTATCATGAAGTTTGAGGAATACCGCGCGTTAAGGGAAGCGTTAGGGCTTGGCCGGGAGTCTAAGGTCTTGTTGTTCTCGACTGAGGGAGATACTGACCCGGACCGCTGGAAGAATATTATCTGGGAAGCTCAATCACGTTAGCTAAGGGAGTAATTCATGTGGCCGGACTTGTCGGAGCTCTGGCTATTATGTGGAAAATAGAACATGTTCTATTATTTGGGAAGATTAACGAAGGGAGTAATTCACAATGAACAGATTAACAGCAGAAGAACTTGCGAAGATCAGGGACACGGCAGAAAGTTACCGCGCAGACATGACGGCCTTCTTGAGGGCAATCGTTAAGCACCCGGGAGAAAGTGCTGACGAGGCAGCTCACGTGGCAGTCATCAAGGCAGAAATGGAGAAAGTAGGCTTCGACGAGGTCAGGGTGGACCCACAGGGCAACGTAATGGGCTTCATCGGGGACGGCCCCACACTCATAGCGTTTGACGGACACATTGACACCGTAGGAATAGGCAACAGGAACAACTGGAACTTTGACCCATACGAGGGCTTCGAGAACGACCACGAAATAGGCGGACGCGGAGTCTCAGACCAGCTCGGCGGAACTGTCTCGGCCGTCTATGCCGCAAAAATCATGAAGGACCTCGGACTCCTCAACGGCAAATATCGCGTCATGGTCGTCGGAACAGTTCAGGAAGAGGACTGCGACGGGCTTTGCTGGGAATATATCTGCAAGGAGGACACGATTCGCCCCGAGTTCGTTGTGTCCTCAGAACCCACTGACGGCGGAATCTATCGTGGGCAGCGAGGACGCATGGAGATCCGCATTGACGTTAAAGGCGTGTCCTGTCATGGCTCAGCTCCCGAACGCGGGGACAACGCTATATACAAGATGGCCGACATCCTTCAGGACGTTCGTGCCCTCAACAACAACGGAGACGCTGAGAGCACGGACATTAAGGGCCTCGTTAAGATGCTTAGTCCCAAGTTCAACCCAGAGTGGAAGGAAGCTAGGTTCTTGGGGCGCGGGACTGTTACAGCCTCAGAAATATTCTTCACCTCACCCTCACGCTGTGCCGTTGCTGACTCGTGCGCTGTCTCTCTTGACCGAAGAATGACCGTCGGCGAAACTTGGGAGTCCTGCCTTCAGGAAATCCGCGACCTTCCAGCAGTCAAGAAGTACGGCGACGACGTGAAAGTGTCCATGTACCACTACGACAGACCGTCTTACACTGGACTAGTCTACCCGATTGAGTGCTACTTCCCGACGTGGGTTATCCCCGAAGACCACAAAGTCTGCAAGGCTGCCGTTGCTGCGTATACTGACCTGTTCGGTGAAAAACGTATCGGCGACGAGGAAACCATACAGGAGCGCGAAGTTCGTCCCCTCCTCGACAAGTGGACCTTCTCAACTAACGGTGTCTCAATCATGGGCAGGAACGGTATACCCGTGATAGGGTTCGGTCCCGGCGCGGAAGCCCAAGCCCACGCACCCAACGAAATCACGTGGAAGAATGACCTCGTAACTTGTGCGGCGTTCTATGCTGCTCTGCCTCAATACTATTGCGACTAAGGAGGATTTTATTCATCATGGCAAAATTCAAGGACTACATCAGGGAACTTAGGAAGTTACGCTCCGGCAAAATGTACAACAATGACTTCTTCCTGACTTGGGAGAAGACCGACGACGAGATTAAAGCCGTCTGGACCGTCGCAGATGCCTTGAGGGACTTACGGGAGCGCAACATCTCCACGAAAGTTTTCGACTCAGGGCTGGGAATCTCGCTCTTCAGGGACAACTCTACCCGCACAAGATTTTCATTCGCCAGCGCGTGCAACCTTCTCGGGCTCGAAGTTCAGGACCTCGACGAGAAGAAATCACAGGTAGCTCACGGCGAGACCGTCAGGGAAACCGCTAACATGATTTCGTTCATGGCTGACGTTATCGGGATCCGCGACGATATGTACATAGGCAAGGGCAATGCCTACATGCACGAGGTAGCTGACTCCGTTGAGGCCGGTTACAGGGACGGAATCCTAGAACAGCGTCCGACACTCGTCAACCTCCAGTGCGACATTGACCACCCGACTCAGTGCATGGCCGACGCTCTTCACGTTATTCACGAGTTCGGAGGAATCGACAACCTCAAGGGCAAAAAGCTCGCAATGAGCTGGGCTTATTCTCCCTCATACGGAAAACCCCTCTCAGTCCCTCAAGGAGTTATAGGGCTGTTCACTCGTCTTGGGCTTGATGTCTCACTCGCTTACCCCGAAGGCTATGAAGTCATGCCCGAAGTTGTGGAGGTCGCCAAGAAAAACGCTCAGGCAGCAGGAAGCAGCTTCACCATCACTCATAGCATGAAGGAGGCCTTTGACGGAGCCGACATAGTTTATCCCAAGTCGTGGGCACCCTTCGCGGCAATGGAGAAGCGCACTGTCCTATACGGCAACGGAGACCAGGCGGGGATTGACGCTCTCGAGAAAGAGTTACTCGCACAGAACGCTACCCACAAGGATTGGGCGTGCACTGAGGAAATGATGACGTTCACCAAAAACGGAAGGGCCTTGTACCTCCACTGCCTGCCAGCGGACATTTCCGGGGTCTCCTGCAAAGAAGGTGAGGTTGACGGCTCAGTGTTCGACCGCTACAGGACTCCTCTGTACAAACAGGCCAGCTACAAACCCTACGTTATCGCAGCAATGATTATGCTTGAGAAGTTCCCGAACCCCGCAGAAATCCTCACCCGTCTCAACGAGCGCGGAAAGCAGAGGGTTTTCTCCTGATGTCCGAACGCAAGAAAATCGTGCTCGCCCTGGGCGGAAACGCTCTCGGCAACACCTTACCCGAACAGCTCAAAGCCGCTCAGGTTACGGCCAAAGCTATCGTTGACCTGACTGACGACGGCCACAGAGTAGTCATAGTTCACGGCAACGGCCCTCAAGTCGGGGTCATCAATAACGCCATGACCGAATACGCGCAGAACAATCACTCGTTCACGACTCCCTTGTCCGTCTGCGTGGCAATGAGTCAGGCATACATAGGCTACGATATTCAGAATGCCCTGCGTGAAGAGTTCCTCAACCGCAACGAGGAAGTTCCGGCAATCGCTGCCATAGTTACTCAGGTCAGGGTAGATGAGGATGATGAAGCCTTCAGTTCGCCAACAAAGCCTATAGGTGGCTTTATGAGCAAGGAACAGGCCCTAGCTGAGGCAGGAGCTAGAGGTTGGGTAGTGCGTGAGGATTCCGGCAGGGGTTACCGAAGGGTAGTGGCCTCACCCAAACCTCGAGGTATCGTTGAGCTTAAGGCAATTCGCGCAATGTTCGACGCCGGGCACTTGGTGATTTGCTGCGGAGGAGGAGGAATCCCCGTTGTCTCGAAGGGTAAGCACTTGGCCGGAGTCCCTGCGGTTATCGATAAGGATTTGTCCGCGTCATTGCTGGCAGAAAGTATTGATGCTGATATGCTGTTGATATTGACGGCCGTCGAGAAGGTTGCTGTACATTTCGGCAAACCCGACCAGAAAGAGCTTGACAGAATGACCATTGCCGAAGCAGAAAAGTATATCGCTGACGGTGAATTTGCTCCCGGGTCAATGCTCCCGAAGGTTCAGGCAGGGATTCAGTTCGTCAGGTCCGGCGTTGGACGTACGGCACTGATTACCCACCTGCAGAAGGCACGCGAGGCAATAAGCGGCAAAACTGGAACGCTCATAGTCAGGGGGTAAGTGGCCGTGAAGAGAGCATCAATCTTTGAGTCCGACGGTGTCCCTGCACTTCACGAGGCCCTGCCCTTAGCGTTACAGCATGTCGTAGCGATGATTGTCGGGTGCATAACTCCCGCGATAATCGTTGCGAACGTGGCCAAACTCTCAGGGCCGGACAGAGTATTATTGATACAGTCGGCTCTTGTCGTTGCGGCATTGTCCACACTCCTTCAGTTGTTCCCGATTGGTACGGACTCAGGCTTGGGGCAAAACTGCCGGTGATTATGGGAATAAGTTTCGCGTACGTCCCGAGCATGCAGGCCATAGCTGCGGATGCCGGAGTAGATGCTATTCTGGGAGCGCAGATTGTCGGAGGGTTTATAGCAATTCTAGTGGGGCTGTCGGTCAGCAGGATTCAGAAGTTCTTTCCGCCCCTAATCACTGGAACTGTTGTGTTCACGATTGGTTTATCACTCTACCCTACTGCTGTGAACTACATGGCCGGAGGTGCATCGAGCGCGGATTACGGAGCGTGGCACAACTGGATAATAGCCTTCATAACGTTGGCGACAGTTACGACCCTGAACCATTACGCGAAAGGTTTCGTGAAGCTGGCCTCTATCCTGATAGGTATAGCTGTGGGGTATGTGGCTGCGCTGTGCTGGGGGCTGATTAATTTTTCCTCAGTAACGAACGCAGCAAGTTTCTCGTTCCCTGAGCCTCTGCACTTCGGGCTGAAGTTCGACATAGCTTCGTGTGTGGCAATAGGTCTTCTGTTCGCGATAAACTCAGTACAGGCAATCGGGGACTTCACGGCTACGACGAGCGGGTCAATGAACAGGCTGCCGACACGTGAGGAGCTCAAGGGCGGGATAGTCGGTTACGGTTTCACGAACATAGCCGGAGCACTCTTGGGAGGACTTCCGACAGCGAGCTTCTCTCAGAACGTCGGGATAGTTACGACAACGAAGGTCATCAATAGGTGCGTGTTAGGGCTTGGTGCGCTGATACTCCTTGTGGCCGGAATAGTCCCAAAGATTTCGGCAGTGCTGACGACGATTCCTCAGTGTGTGTTAGGAGGAGCGACTATCTCAGTGTTTGCATCAATCGCTATGACGGGAATGAAGCTCATCAACACCGAACACATGAACTTCAGGAACACGTCAATAGTTGGGTTGTCGGTAGCACTCGGTATGGGTATCTCGCAGTGCCAGCCGGCTTTGGCAACGTTCCCTTCTTGGGTAACGATGATATTCGGGAGGAGCCCTGTAGTTGTGGCGACGATTACGGCAATATTGCTTAACGTGATTCTTCCGAAAGAGGATTAATCAATTTCCCCCTGTGCTCAAGACGGGTGCAGGGGGTTTATTATATCTATTCACAAGGAGGAGAGACTATGTACACGATAACCGTCAACGGCAAAGAATTTACTACTGACGAGGACAAGAAATTAATCCGCTTTCTTCGTGATGATTTGCGCCTAACATCTGTGAAGGATGGGTGCAGTGAAGGGGTTTGCGGAACATGTACGATTCTCATGGGTGGCCGGGCAGTAAGAGCGTGCATCATGACCACTAAGCAGGCGGACGGCAAAGAGCTTCTCACCGTCGAGGGACTCAGTGAGCGAGAACGTGAAGCCTATGTTTACTCTTTCGGGAAAGTTGGTGCAGTTCAGTGCGGGTTCTGCACTCCCGGTATGGTCATGTCAGCTAAGGCCCTGTTGGACAACAACCCCAACCCTACTGAGCCCGAAATCAAGAAGGTCATTCGCGGAAATCTCTGCAGGTGCACCGGCTACAAGAAAATCATTGACGCAATCAGATTAACGGCAGCGATTCTCAGAGGGGACGAGAAGATTGACACGGGACTAGAACACTCGGACAGCTTTTCCGTCGGGACGCACACCTTCAGGAATGACGTTAGGCCAAAAGTTACGGGTACGGGCCTCTACCCTGATGATATATACCTCGATGGGATGGTCCATGCTTCTGCTGTGCGTTCCGTTTGGCCAAGAGCTAGGGTGCTCAAGATTGACGCGTCAGAAGCTGAGAGGCTGCCGGGAGTTCTCGCGGTCTTGAGGGCCGAAGATGTCCCGGTCAACAAGGTCGGACATATC